>NZ_JAAARL010000014.1:0-211731 GCF_009908205.1 Pseudomonas sp. Fl5BN2
ACCCCGGCCCCCACCACCAGCGCGTGGCCTCGCAGGCCCTGGTTCGCAAGCATGCGTTGCGTCCTCACGTACCGCTGGTGATCCGGGTCCACAAGCGAGTGCTCAGGCGCATCCCGGCCGAAGTCATGGTCTTGATCGGGAACAGGGTATCGAGCACCGATTGCGGTGGGTAGGCTGCCGAGTTGTTACGCAATTGTGGCTCGATGTAAGGCAAGGATGCCGAGTTGCCGTTGGCGTACTGCACGAAGTTGCTGATGTTGGCGATCACCTTCGGGTCCAGCAGGTAGTTCATGTAGGCGTAGGCGTTTTCCAGGTGCGGGGCATTCTTGGGAATCACCACCATGTCCATGGCCACGGTGGAGCCTTCCTTGGGAATGCTGTAGCCGATGTTCACGCCGTTGTTGGCCTGATGCGCGGTGGCCATGGCCTGCAGCACGTCGCCGCTGAAACCCACAGCCACGCAGATGTTGCCGTTGGCCAGGTCACTGACGTACTTGGCCTGGTGAAAGTAGAGGATCGAAGGACGGATCGCTCGCAGCGCTTCTTCAGCCTTCTTCAGATCCGCCGGCTGCTCGCTGTGCGGGTCCAGACCCAGGGCGTTGAGGGTGATGGGCACCATCTGCGTCGGGTTGTCGAGGAAGGCCACGCCGCACTGCTTGAGCTTCTGGATATTCTCCGGCTTGAACAGCATCTGCCAGGACTGAGTGACGTCGGTGTTACCGAAGATCGCCTTGATCTTGTCGACGTTGTAGCCGATGCCCACGGTCACCCACATATAGGGAATGCCGTACTGGTTGCCCGGATCGCTGGTTTCCAGGAGTTTCATCAGTTTGGGATCGAGGTTGTTCCAGTTGGGCAGCTTGCTCTTGTCCAGGGGCTGGATCGCCCCGGCCTGGATCAAGCGTGGCAGGAAGTGGTTGGACGGGCTGACCAGGTCATAGCCACTGCCGCCGGTCATCAACTTGGCCTCAGTGGTCTCGTTGCTGTCGATCACATCGTAGGTGGTCTGAATGCCGGTGCGCTTGGTGAACTCGGTCAGGGTGTCAGGAGCAATGTAGCCGCTCCAGTTGGCGATGCTCACGGTTTCAGCAGCCTGTACGCTTGCGGCGCACAAGGCCAGGGATAACAGTGCCGTAGTGGTGCGATTGATCATAATTGCCGCCCTCTGTGCTCTTATTATTGCGGCGATTTGTTCGCCGCGACGGTTAACGCTCGTGTCGCGCGCGCTGCACTTCCCAGCCCATGCGCAAGCTTGCTCCAATGTCGAAAAACGGTCGTGGCGGCAGGTAGCCGGGACGGGCCTGGGACAGCACGTCGCGCAGCAGCGGCGAGTCGCCACCACTGGCCATTTCCGCCAACAGCCGGCCCCACAGAGTGCCCCGGGCAACCCCGGAACCATTGCAGCCAGCCACCGTGTGCAGGCCCTCGGCAACCCGACTGAAATAGGGCTCGCCGGAGCGAGTGCCGCTCAGGTGCCCGGTCCAGGTGTATTGCAGATCGGCATCGGTGATCCCGGGGAAACGCTTTTGCAGGCCCCGCACATGCTCTTGCCGACGCACGGCCAGATCTGCCGGCCCCAGGTCGCGCTGGCGGTATTCGACGGTATTGCGCATCAGCAGGCGGCGCCCCGGCAGCAGACGCACGGTGGCAGCTCCCGGCAGTGTGGAAAGCACGCCCCAGCCCTGCTCGTCCAGCAGGCGCTGCCAGGGTTCCTCATGCAATGGCCGGGTGATGCTGGCGCTCAGTTCCAGGGGGAAGGTGCCGCTGTGCTTGACACCGACCCGGGGCAGGAAGGCACCGACACAAGCCAGCACCTGAGTCGCCTTGATCTCGCCCTCCCGGGTCCGTGCCCGCCAGCCATCACCAGGCACCGACCGCAGATCGTCCACCGGGCTGTTCTCGTAGACCTCTACCCGCTCGGGCAAGCCTTGCAGCAGGCCCTTGACGTACTTGGCCGGCTGCAGCAAGGCGTTGCCACCGGCACAGTGAATCGCTCGTTGATAGAATGAGCTGCCCAGGCGCTGCTGCAGGGCCGGGCCTTCCAGGTACTGGGCCTGGGCCCCCACGGCGTTCAAGGTCGCGACCCGTGCGGCACTGTCTTGCAAGTGCTGGGGCTGATGCACGGCGAAGTGGTAGCCGGCATCATTGAACTCGCACTCGATGGCCAGTTCGGCAATACACTCGCGCACTTCCTCGCCGGCGGCGAAACCCACCCGTGAGGCGACCTGATAGGCCGGGTAGCCAGAGCGGCCGATCAGCTCATCGGCGCCTGGCAGTTCATGGCTGACCACAAACCCCGAATTGCGCGCCGAAGCGCCCTGGGCCGCGCGCTGGCGGTCCAGCAGGACAATGCGCTGCTGAGGATACATCCGCGCCAGGGCGCGGGCTGCCGAGAGGCCGGTAATGCCACCGCCGATGATCAGCCAGTCGGTGTTCTGCGTGCCTTTGAGTGTCGGCCGCTGAGGGGCTTCCCCCGCCAGGGCGATCCAGCCACATACGTTGTTCAAAGCCTTCTACTCCTTCACAATCCATGCGCCGGGAGCATTCAACAGGGAATCCAGGCCGGCGCCACAGGCCTACAATCTATGGCGGCTAACGCTGGATTTCGAACGTTATTAATTCATCGAACTATTCGGAAAACGCATGGATAAGCTACTTCGACTGCCTTCGCTGCAGGCCCTGCAAACCCTGGTCAATGTGGCCCAGACCCACAGCTTCACCGAGTCCGCCGCGCGCCTGCACCTGACCCAGAGCGCGGTGAGCCGGCAGATCCAGCAACTGGAAGAACATTACGGGGTCAGTTTGTTCGAACGCAGCAGTCGCCGGGTGTCGCTGACCGATCAGGGGCGCGACGTCTGCACCGTGGCCACGCAGATCCTCAGGTCCCTGGGAGCACTGCAGGAACGCCTGGCTCCCGCGCCCCTGGACCAGCCCTTTCGCATCCGCATCTTCGTGTCCCTGGCAGTGCGTTGGCTGCTGCCAAGGCTCAGTGGCTTCTATGCCGCCAACCCCGGACTGTGCCTGTCGATCGAGACCGTGGGCGGCGCCACCGTGGACCCCGGCGGCGATTGCGATGCCTACGTGCTGTACCTGCCAGAAGGGCTGGATGAGCGGCCACTGACGCTGCTGTTCGACGAGTACCTGGTGCCGGTGTGTGCACCACAACTCAGTGATGGGCAGGCACCCCCGCGCTCCCTGGAAGAACTGGCCGGACATGCCTTGATTCACGGCTCCACCAGCCGCCAGGAATGGACCGCCTGGCTGCTGGCCCAGAACGACCAGACGCCCCACAGCTACAAGCACATCCTGTTCAACCTCGATGACCTGGCCCTGGACGCCGCAGCCCGCGGGCTGGGAGTGGCAATGACCGACCTGATCCTGGCCCAGGACTCCATCGCCCGTGGCAGCCTGCTGATCCCCTTCGGCGAGGCGCTGAAAACCGGCGGCGTCTATGCGCTGTGGCTGCGCGACAGCGGTGCGGCGCACCCGGCCTGCGAGACGGTGTTGAACTGGTTCCAGGCCCAGGCTGCCGAGCGCGACTTGCCTTCAACGGGCAATGCCTGAGCATTCTCGGCGGCCCCAGGCGGATTTTGCTGTGGCCAGGCAGTGGACTGTGGCAAGGTCGCTGGCCAGCAAAGGCAACCAGGTGTTGTCCGCAGTGACATGCATCATCGCCCGCGCGCGTTCAGCCCAGGAGGACACTGCATTGAATCAACGGTTCTATCTGACCGGCGCCTCGGGCGCCGGCGTCAGCACGCTGGGCATGGCCCTGGCCCGTCACCTGCAATTGCCCCATGTCGACGTCGATGACCATTACTGGTATCCCAGCGATCCACCCTTCCAGCGGGCGCGGGCGCCGGAACAGCGGCTGATGTTGCTCAAGGATGCCCTGGGTCAGGCGCCGTGGGTGATATCCGGATCCATGGACGATTGGGGCCAAGAGATCATCGCCCAGGCTGACTGGATAGTGTTTGTCGACACCCCGACGGCGCTGCGCCTGCAGCGCATCCGCGCTCGGGAACAACAACGCTTTGGCGCGCGCATTCTTCCCGGGGGCGATATGCACGCCCAGCACCTGGCCTTCCTTGAATGGGCGGCGGCCTATGACAGCGGAACCCGCGCCGGGCGCAGCCGCCCGCGACACAGCGCCTGGCTGAGGCAACTGACTCAGCCCTGGAAGCACCTCGACGGCGGTAGATCGGTGGAGCAACTGCTAGAGGAAATACAGCTGATCACGGCCAAGGACAGGCCGCGCTGAGACACTGCTGAGCAAGCCCCGGAGAGACTCGAGCGGCCAGTGGCATTCAACTGAAAGCAGCCGTCATCGCCCAGGCAAAACACGCCAGCACAAAGGCCATTCCCATCACGTACACCGCTAAAGCACGACCCACAGAAATACTCCACGAAGCAGACAGTCGACAATCAGCCGCCCCTTCGGGGCGAGCGACGGCATGCATTTTAACAGCCCGCGACATCATTTTGACACAATGAGCCACTACGGATTTTTCCGCTCCCGACAAACGGCAATTTCGTCAATTTTGTGACGCCCCTCTCACTATTATCCGAGAAGCCAGGCCGCCGACGCACAAACATGACCTTGCATTTCCCCTGGAGCTTTCCGCCGCCTCCTGGAGCCTCGCCAGCGGCTAGGTACCCGCCTCCTCCCTTTTTCCCGCACCACATGCTTGAACGAGATCAGAAGCGCTTCTCCGGGTTGGACAAGAGTGACTCTCGCTGCTTTATTCAGCATCAGGTTCAGTTGCATTACACCCAAGGAGGGGGATATGCCTTTCAAAATCATGATGGTTTTCGGTACGCGTCCTGAGGCTATCAAGATGGCACCGCTGGCTCGGATTCTGCGTCAGTGGCCAGGCCTGGAACTGCACATCTGCTCCACCGGCCAGCACCGTGAAATGCTCAAACAGGTGCTCGACTCCTTCGAGCTGCAGGTCGATGAGGACCTGCAAGTCATGACCCAGGGCCAGTCCCTAAACGGTCTCTCGCAACAGTTGCTGCTGCGCCTCGATAGCGCCTACGAGCGACTGCAACCAGACATCGTACTGGTGCACGGCGACACCACTAGCAGCTCCATCGCCGCTCTCGCTGCGTTCAATCGGCAACTGCCCATCGGCCACGTAGAAGCCGGCTTGCGCACCGGCAACCTCAAGACGCCCTGGCCCGAAGAGGCCAATCGAAGGCTGACCGGAGTCATCGCCGACCTGCACTTCGCCCCCACCGTCAAGGCCAAGGCCAACCTGCTGCGGGAGAATGTGCCGAACGAAAACATCGAAGTCACCGGTAATACGGTGATCGACGCACTGCTGTGGATGCGAACTCACCAGGAAAAAGTCCATTGGCACCCCGCCGCCGATTCCCCCCTGACGGCGCTGGCCGACAACCGGCGCATGGTGCTGGTTACCGGCCACCGCCGGGAGAACTTCGGCAACGGTTTCCGCGACATCTGCGAGGCTCTGGCGACCCTGGCCCTGCGCTACCCGGACGTGCAGTTCGTGTACCCGGTGCACCTCAATCCCCAGGTGCAGAATGCGATCTACGGCCTGCTCTCGGATACGCCCAACATCTACCTGGTGGAGCCCCAGGACTATCAGCACTTTGTCTGGCTGATGGGGCGCTCGCACTTCATTCTCAGCGACTCCGGCGGCATCCAGGAAGAAGCTCCTGCGCTTGGCAAGCCCCTGCTGGTGCTGCGCGACGTTACCGAACGGCCGTCAGCGCTGGAAGGCGGCACCGTGCTACTGGTGGGCACCGATCGCGAACGTATCGTGCATCACGCCAGCCAACTGCTGGACGATGCCGACTTCCATGCCCGCATGAGCCGCGTGCACAGGCCCTACGGCGACGGTCACGCCAGCGAACGCATCGCCCGCCGTCTGAGCACCTGGCTGGAGGCTAGAGCCGCAAGTGCCCAGGCCATGAGTCACGGCAAGGATCACAACCCCGTCCACGAAGCCTTGCCGACGGAAACAGCCTGAACCTCGGCATCGCTTCACCGGCCAGCCGGCGGCTACGGATCGTGACGCCAACCCTTTTGGAATAGGCGCCGGCTTGCCAGCGAAGAAACCCGCACCACCTCTTTCACCTGTCAGGCAACTGCCTGCCGGGACAACAGCACCTGGGTCACCCGCCGCTCCTCCACCGCCATGACCTGAATGTTCCAGCCGTCCCACTGCAGGCAATCGCCCTTCACCGGCAAGCGATCCAACAGACTCATCACCAGCCCGGCCAGGGTCTGGTAGTCCTCGGTGGGGGCGGCATTGAAGCCGGTACGCTGAGCCACCTGAGGCAGGTTCAAACCACCGTTGACCAGGAATCCATCCTCCTGTTCCACCACATCCGGCCCTTCGACCTCACTGGCATCGGGCAGCTCACCAGCAATCGACTCGAGAATATCGGTCATGGTCAAAATGCCCATGAAGTCGCCGAATTCGTTGATCACGAAGGCAATATGAGTCGAAGCCTTGCGCATCTGTTCCAGGGCATTGAGGATCGAAAAGCTGTCCAGCAGGTTGATGGTTCTGCGCGCCAGATGCGCCAGGTTCGGCTCGTTGCCGGCCAGGTACTCCTTGAGCAGTTCCTTCTTGTGCACGAAGCCCAGGGGCTCATCCACCGCACCATTGCGAATCAACGGCAGGCGTGAGTAGGACGAGTGCATCAGCTTGGTCCGAATCGTCTCCGGGCTGTCCGCAAGGTCAATGCAGTCAACCTCCGCCCGCACGGTCATCAGCCTGCGGATCGGCCGCTCCGCCAGCTGCAATACACCGCTGATCATCACCCGCTCGCGACGGTCGAACAGTTCGTTGCTGTTGGCCTCATCACCTTCCAGCAGATCGGCGATTTCCTCACCCACCTCCTCCGCCGCCAGCTTGCGCCCACCCAGCAGGCGCATCACCGCATACGCGGTGCGCTCACGCATGGGCCGCAGACCCTGCATCGACTTCTTGCGCCGGGCCCGGGCGACCTGGTTGAACAGCTCGATGAGGATCGAGAAGCCGATGGCCGCATACAGGTAACCCTTGGGAATGTGGAAACCCAGGCCTTCGGCGGTCAGGCTGAAACCGATCATCATCAAGAAGCCCAGGCACAGCATGATCACCGTCGGGTGTTCGTTGACGAAGCGGGTCAGCGGCTTGCTGGCGACAATCATCACGCCGATGGACACCACCACCGCGATCATCATCACCGCCAAGTGCTCGACCATGCCCACGGCGGTGATCACCGCATCCAGGGAGAACACCGCATCAAGCACCACGATCTGCGCGACGATCGGCCAGAACAGCGCGTAAGTGGCACTGCCGGCTCGCACACTGACATGACCTTCCAGGCGCTCATGCAATTCCATGGTGGCCTTGAACAACAGGAACACACCACCGAACAGCATGATCAGGTCACGGCCCGAGAAGCTGTGTTCGAACACCTCGAACAGCGGCTGGGTCAGGGTCACCATCCACGAGATGCTGGCCAGCAGGCCCAGGCGCATCAGCAGCGCCAGGGACAGGCCGATCAGCCGCGCGCGGTCACGCTGCTCGGGCGGCAGCTTGTCCGCGAGGATGGCGATAAACACCAGGTTGTCGATGCCCAGCACCAGCTCCAGGACAATCAGGGTCAAAAGGCCAAGCCAGGCCGTGGGGTCTGCGATCCATTCCATAACGACGACTCAAATACTCCGGGAATTCAAACGGCCAGGCGCGACAAAGCGCCGAGGTGCAGGGACTGCGAAACCTTGGGTTCGGGCGGGCAACAAGGACAGGACGTGGCAAATGCCAGGAAGGAACGACCGGGGGAATGGCTGACTGAGCGTCTGCGTCTCAGAGCGGCCGGATAGCGCGAGAAGTCATGGAAGAAAGCACAAGGAGAGCGCCAACTGGGAGGCTCCGAAAGAGTGTTCATGCAAGTCCTGAGAGAAAAAACGGACTTGGAGATTACAGGGGCCCGAGCCTGATTCCCCAGCGGGAAATCATTACAAAAGTTTATCCAGCCCGTTCCGGCAGCCGCTACCGCGGGCTGCGACAGGCCGGGATCGTGCCCGACACAAAGAGTCTTCAGCGCCCGCAGGAGCGCCGCGAGCAGGCACTACAACTGCTCGGAAATCTCGATCAGGTTGAGGTCCGGGTCTCGCAGGTACACCGAGCGGATCGGGCCGGTGGCCCCGGTGCGTGGCACCGGACCTTCGATGATCGGCCAGTTGGCCCGCCGCAGATGGGCAATCACCTGCTCCAGGGGCACGCTGGCGATAAAGCACAAATCCAGTGCCCCCGGCACCGGCAGGTGCGCCTTGGGCTCGAATTCCCGGCCACGCACATGCAGGTTGATTTTTTGCTGGCCGTACTTGAAAGCCTTGCGCCCGCCGGCAAAAGTTTCCAGTTGCATGCCCAACACGCGGACGTAGAAATCCTCGGCGGCTGCAGGGTCGATGGTGGTCAGTACCAGGTGGTCAAGGTGATCGATCATCAAGCACACAACTCCTGAAGGCAGAGGAACGACCCGCGGATTATGCGCGCCGAGGGTGATGCTTGAATACGCTGACTCAGGCCGGGCGCCGATACTCGCGCCGGACCTGTTCGATGTAGCGCACCACCGCCGGAGCCTGCTCGAAGCGCCGATGAATCAACGACAACCAGGACGTCGCCGAACTGCCACCGATGGTTCGGTACAACACATTGGGCAAGCTGAGATGTCCCACCACCGACTCCGGCACCACCGCCACGCCCTGCCCCAGTGACACCAGGGCCAGCACCGCCACCAGGCCACCGGGCTGGGCGCCGAGCTTGGGCGCGTAGGCGCCCTGGGCGGCCACCTGCAAGGTGCCGCTGATCTGCTCCGGGAGGATGAAGGTTTCATCGAGCAGGTGCTCGGAGGCGATCTGCGGCAGGCGGCACAGCCAGGATTCGGCGGACAACGCCAGGACAAAGCCCTCGGCATCCAGGCGAATGGCCTCGACCCCTTCCGGCAGGGTCATGGGCGAGCGGATGTAGCCGACGTCGAGGCGGCCATCGGCAATCCGCGCCGGCAAGGTTGCCATCGGGCATTCCCGCACATTCAGGCTGACGTCCGGGCAGTCGCGACTGAAACCCTGTACCTGCTTCTGCAGCAACCCCGAGTACACCGCCGAGGCCACGTAGCCCAGTTCGATATGGCCAATCTCGCCGCGCCCGGCCCGTTGCGCATTGCGCTGGGCGAACTCGAACTGACGCACCGTGGCTTCGGCCTCCAGCAGCAATGCGGCACCGGCCTCGGTGAGGCTGACCTCGCGCTGCTGACGGATGAACAGCCGGGTTCCCAAGGTCTTTTCCATGTCCTGGATCTGCCGGCTCAAGGTCGGCGGGGCGATGCCCAACTGCTCGG
The DNA here is from genome assembly GCF_009908205.1 of Pseudomonas sp. Fl5BN2. Lineage (NCBI taxonomy): Bacteria > Pseudomonadati > Pseudomonadota > Gammaproteobacteria > Pseudomonadales > Pseudomonadaceae > Pseudomonas > Pseudomonas sp. Fl5BN2. The sequence continues at coordinate 9,364 of NZ_JAAARL010000014.1, forward strand.
CGGCACGGGTGAAATTGCGCTGCCGGGCCACCGCCAGGAAGTAGCGAAAGTGCCGAATTTCCATAAATTTCATGAGCTCAAAGGTAATGAACTGGCCGCCAGCGGCTAACAAAGACCGCAATAGGCCGCGATAAGCTGAACAGACATTCACAGTAAAGAGCCTCAGCCATGTGCGTCAAACCCCTGTTTCTGGCAATAATCACCTGCTTCGGCCTGCAGACCGCCGTAGCCGGGGAAACCCGGCCTGACATTGCCCACAAGGCAATCCTCACCCTGGACAGTGCTCAGAACCTGCTCAAGGCCGCCCAGGAAACCGCCCACGCCAAAGGCTGGCCCTGCGCCGTGGTGATCGTCGACGACGGCGGCTGGCCGATTCTCGGCGCCCGCATGGACGGCGCTCCGGTGGTGGCCGGGATTGAGTTGGCCCAGGGCAAGGCTCGTACTTCAGCGCTGTTCAAGCGCCCCTCCGGTGACCTGGAAAATGCGGTCAATGGCGGTCGTCCAGCCGCCCTCAGCGCCGGCCTGCTGATGATGAAAGGTGCCCAGCCGATCGTTGTCGACGGCCAGGTGGTCGGCGCTATCGGGGTCAGCGCCGACACGCCGGCCCACGACGATGAAATCGCCCTGGCAGCGCTGTCCATCCTCAGTCGGCGGACCACGCCATGAGCCGGACCCTCAACCCGCGCCTGACCCTGTTGACCGCCTCCGGGGTCTGCTCGCTGATTGTCCTGGACACCAACATCGTCGCCGTGGCCTTGCCGAGCATCGCTCGCGACCTGGGGGCCAACTTCGCCGATATCGAGTGGGTCGTCAGTGCCTACATGCTGGCCTTCGCCGCGCTGCTGCTGCCGGCGGGCAGCCTGGCCGACCGCTTCGGGCGCAAGAAGACCCTGCTCTGCGGGCTCGTGCTGTTCATCCTCGCGTCCCTGGGTTGCGGCGCGGCACCCAATGCCCTGTTGCTGGACGCCGCCCGGGCACTCAAGGGCGTGGGCGCGGCGCTGCTGCTGACCTCGGCGCTGGCATCCATCGGCCATTGTTTTCATGACGAGGTGGAGCGGGCCAAGGCCTGGGCGTTCTGGGGTGCCTGCATGGGCATGGCGATGACCGCCGCGCCCACCGTCGGCGGGCTGATCACCGAGTTCTTTGGCTGGCGCTGGATCTTCTACTTCAACCTGCCGGTGGGCCTGTTGTTGCTGTGGAGCGTGTTGCGCAACGTGCCGGAGTCCCGCGATACCCAGGCTGCGCGCCTGGACCCCTGGGGCAGCCTGGCCTTCAGTGCCAGCCTGCTGTGCCTGATCTGGGGCCTGATCGAAGCCAACCGCATCGGCTGGAGTCACCCGGCGACCACCACCCGGCTGCTGGCGGGAGTCGCGCTCCTGGGGCTGTTCGTGCTGATCGAACGGCTGCAGCGCCGCCCCATGGTCGACCTGCAACTGTTCCGCCATCCGCGCTTCATTGGCGCTCTGCTGGGCATGTTCGCCTACGCCGGCTGCGCCCAAGTGATGATGACCCTGCTGCCCTTCTACCTGCAGAACGGCCTGGGCTTCTCGGCGATTGCCTCGGGCCTGGGCATGCTGCCCTTTGCCCTGACCATGCTCATCTGCCCTCGGATCGGCGCGCGCCTGGCCAGCCGTTATGCACCGGCCACGCTGATGGCTGCCGGGCTGACCCTGGTGGGTTGCGGCAACCTGCTCAGTGCCTGGGCGGTGCATGCCGGCGGCTACCTGAACTTCGCCCTGGCGATTGCCGTGACCGGCGCCGGCGCCGGCCTGCTCAACGGCGACACGCAGAAAAACATCATGGCCTGCGTGCCCCGGGAGCGCACCGGCATGGCCTCGGGCATGAGCACCACCATGCGTTTCAGCGCCATCATGCTGGCCATCGGGGTGTTCGGTGCGCTGCTGGCCAGCCATACCCAGCAATTGTTGCAGGGCAGCCTGAGCCGTGTGCCCGGACCTTGGCTGGCACAAGCGCCGGAGATTACTTCACGGGTGGTGGCCGGGGACATGCAAGGCGCCCTGGCAGGCCTGCCGCAAGCTGCTCGCCTGCTGGTCGAACCCCTGGCCCAACAGGCCTTTGTCGGGGGCTTCGGCCTGGTGCTGGCGGTGGCCGGAATCCTCGCATTGCTGGGGGCGCTGGTGGTCGGTCGGCTGATGCGCAATCCCCTGCCCCAGGCGGCGGGGTTGGCCTTGAAGCTGGAGTAGTGCACGCCAGGCCTGTGCCGAGCCAAGATCAGCCAGGGCTCGGCCGCGGCGGCAAACAGCTTGCGCCGCGGCGGCCGGTTTGCAATTTCATAACAGACGCGCAATAGCGCGAACAAAAAGGGCCGGTTAAGGTGCGCCCTGCAAGGCCTCGCCCTCCACCCGCGACAGGAGCCGCACCGACCATGGACAGCAAAAAGCCTGCCCTCGACCCACTGCCGACACCGATCAAGGTCGAGTTGCTGCCCCACGATCCGCAGTGGGCGGTGCACGCCAGTGAGGTGGCCGAGACGTTGCAGGCAGCCCTGGGCGCGACTCTGCTGAAGGTGCACCACATCGGCTCCACCGCGCTCCCGGGGATCGTCGCCAAACCCGTACTGGACCTGATTCCGGAGGTCACTTCGTTGACGCAACTGGATGCCCGACAAGCGCTGCTGGAGGCTCTGGGGTATATCTGGCACGGTGAACGGGGCCTACCCGGGCGACGCTATTGCAGCAAGGACGACCCTGTCAGCGGACGCCGTCTGGTGCAACTGCATTGCTATGCCCAGGGCTCACCGGAGATCGAGCGACATCTGGCTTTTCGCAATTATCTGCGTCGACATCCAGACCTCGCCCGAGCCTATGAACAGGAAAAAATCCGCTGCCAGGCCCTGCACCCCCACGACTCGCATGCCTACAGCGACTGCAAGGATGCCTGGATCAAGCGAGTCCAAGCCCAGGCACTGCGGAACCCCGCGATACGCCGACTGACTGAATGACGAGGTGAAGGTGAAACAATTGAGCGTGATCGTGGTGGGCGCTGGCATTGTCGGCGCGTCCATCGCCTACCACCTGGCCCGCCAGGGAGCACAGGTGACCGTGGTGGAACAAGCCACGCCCGGCTCCGGGGTCACCGGCCATTCATTTGCCTGGATCAATCCACTCGGCGATTTCCCCGTCGCGGCTCGGGCATTGCGCTCCCAGGCACTGGTGGACTACCAGCGCCTGCAGCAGGAGTTGCCGGGGCTGAAGATCAACTGGTCCGGGGCGCTCTGCTACACCGACGCCGTCCTGGACTCGAAACACGCCAATGACCGAGGAACCGATCCGTCCGTCAACTGGATCGACCGGCAGCAGATCGGCCAGCTGGAACCCCATCTGCAAGTGCTGCCGGAACGGGCCCGGTACGCTCCCGGCGAAGGCAGCCTGGACCCGATTGCCACCACCCAGACCTTGCTCGAAGGGGCCCGTGCCCACGGCGCCCGCGTGCTCACCCAGAACCCTGTGCTGGGGTTGCAGGTCGATGGCAAGCGGCTGGTCGGTGTCGAGACGGCCTTGGGATCTTACCAAGCTGACTGCATGGTCCTGGCGGCCGGCTGCGGGACGCCAAGCCTGCTGCAGCCGCTGGGAATCAAGCTGCCGGTGTCGGCTTCGCCATCGATCCTGATTCGCTTCGATGCCCCGCCGGGCCTGGTCAAGACCCTGATCTCCAACAACCAACTGGAAATTCGCGCAACGGCGGACGGTGGCCTGCTGGTAGCGGAAGACTACATCGATGCCAGCGGCCCTCAAGGGCCGGACGCCATCGCCCAACAAGCCATGGCCACCCTCCGCCAGTCATTCCGGGGTGCCGAGGGGATCGTCTTGCGCAGCGTGGAGGTCGGCCAACGCCCGATGCCCCAGGACCAGTTGCCGATCATTGGCTTGAGCGACCAGTACCAAGGCCTGTATCTGGCGGTGATGCATGCCGGAGTGACCCTGGCCGCCACGGTCGGGCGTTTGATCAGCCAGGAGCTTGTGCAAGACCAACCCTGCGCCGAACTCTCGCCGTGCCGGCCGGCGCGGTTCAACAGCGACCACCGCCCCTTGTAGCCAACGCGCGAGCGGCGATCAGGAACATCGACGCCAGTGTTGTCGTCACCGCAACCATGCGCCAGTGCTGGCCATCGCCGCGCAAATCCCCTCCTCGAAAATCGGCCTCAACTCCTTGCTTCGCGGGGGTTCCTCGTCATGGGCATTCTCGGCCTGCGGGTGGAGAACTCCGAAGAACTGGAAGGCGCTCTGCGCACAGCACTGGCCCACGACGGCCCAGTGCTGGTGGACGTGGTCACGGCCAAACAGGAACTGGCCATGCCGCCGGCGATCAAGCTGGAACAGGCCAAGGGATTTCAGCCTGTACATGCTCAAGGCGGTGATTAGCGGGCGGGGTGACGAGGTGATCGAGCTGGCCAAGACCAACGGGGTGAAGGGTGGGTGATTGAGCCGCCAAGGCAACAAGGCGCCCTGCGAAAACCGGGCCTTCGCAGGGTGCGGGGTCCCCCTCTCATCAGCCCCCACACTGGCTCAAGTGTGGGGGCTGATTTCACAGGCAAGGGTTTATTCCCCCGGGCACCAATGACCCCGATGCAATGGTCATGTACCCGAGTTGAAGCACATCCATCAGCGGCGCCTGAGCCGCGATGCAGGCAAAGAACCCGACTTTACTCACTCTCCTGCGAGGGTTGCCGGCTGGCTGTACACCGTTTTCCCACGGAACACGGTCTGCAGTACCTTGGTTTCAGCTATTTGCTCGGGTTTCCCCTGCTCAACCAGGTTGAACAGGTTGCGGTCGAGGACAATGAAGTCCGCCGACTTGCCCGGCTCGATCGAACCGATCAGCTTTTCCTGGCGCACCGCACGGGCTCCGTTGATGGTGTAGGCGTCGAGCATCTGCTCCAGCGTGGCCGACTGCTGCGGGTTGTAGGCCGGCTTGCCGGGAATCGCACGAGTGATGCCGGCGGCAATATTCATGAAAGGACGCGGGTCACGGGAGTCGACCGGTGCGTCACTGCCGGCAACCAGGACTGCGCCTGCCTTGTAGGTGCTTTCCACCGGGTAGATGGCGCTCCAGGTGTAACTGTTTTGGTTGTAGAGCACGTCGTCGATGGCCTGGCCCTTTTTGCTTTTCTCCAGGAACGGGGTGATCAGCACGTCATATTGGGGCTGCAGGTTGATCCAGGCGTAGGTGTAGGTGAGGTACACCCCAAGCTCGCCGAGGCGCCGTTGATCGTCCGGGTGAACCACTTGCAAGTGGGCAATGGTGTGCGGGATGTGGCTGTTGCCATTGCGCTGGCGAGCCGCTTCCAAGCCATCGATGGCGACACGCGTGGCGCGGTCGCCCACGCTGTGGATGTGGATGCTGAAGCCATTGGCATCGAGTGCGCTGGCGTAGTTCTTGAAGTCCTGCACCTTGTAATTGACGATGCCGTTCTTCTTCGAGTCGTCACTGTCCTTGATGACTGTGACGGCGCCGGTGTCTTCGTTCGGCTTGAGGTGGGGCGTCTGATAGTTGTGCAGCATGCCGGCGTTGGGAGAGAACGGTGGCTTGCTGAAGGGGTCGCCTTCGAGCACACCGTCGGCGAAGATTTTCACCGCATCCGCCTTGATCAGCGGGTTGTTGGCGAACGCGGCGCGGACTTCCTGGGCCTTTTTCAGGTGCCCGGCAATATCCACTTTGCCCTTGTAGTCATCGGAGATGAAGCAGGTGGCGGCCGTGACGTGCATGTTCAGCAAATTGCGCTGCTGCATCTTCACCAACTGCTCACGGATGAAGTCGTTGGTGCAGGCATCCTGAATGCTGGTGATGCCGCTTTGCGCCATTACTTGTGCGACTTTCGGCAGGATCGCGCCGTAGATGGCTTCGCCACGCGGATCGCCCACTTCCTGGGCAAACATGTCGAAGTTGCCGACCGGGATTTTTTCCTTGGCGGCATCGCGGACCACCCCGCTGTCGAGGCTGACGTAAGGCGCCAGCTCGGCGAACACACCGCCCTTGCCCAGGCTTTTGGCAGTGAAGCCCACGGTCTTGCCGTTATCGTCCTGGGCCATGCTCAAGGCTTTCGAGTTGTAGGCACTGGCATGGCCGTCTACGCCGGACAGGATGATCGGGTGACCGTCAGCGACCGCATCCAGCGCTTGGCGAATGGTCTTGTAGCGGTCGGTCGGTTCGTTGTTTTCATAGGGAACCCACTGCTCGATCTTCAGCCAGGAACCGGGTTCGCTGGCATAGCGAGGCAAGCACTCCTGCACTTTGCTGGCCAACTGATCGAGGTTCACACTCTTGCCCTCAAGGTCGCAGACATCCAGGGCGACCGTGCCCAGCACGTGGATATGGTTGTCGTGCAAGCCCGGCAAGACCATCTTGCCGCCCAGGTCGACCACCCGAAAACCCTGCTTGATGAAGCTTTCCGCGCCTTCCCGGTTACCGGTGTAGACGAACGTGTCATTAGCGACGGCGATGGCCTCGACCTTCCGGCGCAGGCCATCCTGGGTATAGATCTGGCCGTTGAGGTACACCGTGTTGTGGCTGTTGTCGACGCTTGGCGTTGGCGTCTGGCTGCAGCCGGTGATCCCGGCGAGCAAGGCGAAGGAGGAAAGCGCTAGATGTTGTTTTAGTTTTAATCGCATACATTCTCCGGATTTATTACAGTAATTACTGTAATTTCACGTTCTACCAGTCTTGCCCAAGGGCGTCAATCGGTGAGGTTTGACACTGCCGGGCCAGTCAATGTGAAATGCCCGCCAATCAACGATAAGGCTGAGCGCGTGATGATTTCGCAAGACTTGAGAATGCGCCGCGAGCCGCGCCAGCAACGCACATTGGCAATCATCCACAAGGTTGAACAAGCGACACTGGCGCTGCTCAAGGAAAGCGGGATCACCCTGCTGAACACCAATGCCATCGCCGAACGATCCGGCATCGACATCAAGTCGCTCTACCGGTTTTTCCCCAACAAGGAGGCGATTGTCTATCGCCTGGTCCAGCAGTGGCTGGAGGAAATCCGCAGTCGGGAAAAGGCGATTTACGAGAGCCAGCTGGACCTGATTGAAACCTGGAACGCGCTGGACGACATGATCGATGGACTCGAGCAGCAGTTTTCGGGTTATGGCGCGCTCTGGCAGGCGATGGATGTGATCCCGGCGTTGCACGGCCTGGAGCAGGAGCATGAGGCGATCCAGCTCGGCAACATGGTGGCGCTGCTGCGGACCCATGGCTGCCGCTGGCCGGAGAAGGAGTTGACCGAACTGGCCAGGTACCTCTATCGGACCTGGGATGTGGTCAAGCAAGGCAGCATCGAACAAGGCGAAGCCCGCGGCCTGATGTGGCGTACACACAAGAAGTGGCAACATCGACTGCTGTTGTCGGCAGTCAAGACCCAGGACTGCGCTGAGTTTGAACGTGAGCTTTCGGTTTAAACGACCACCAGGATCGAGCCTGCGTTTTTAACCGGGAGCCGGCGGCATTGAACGATGGCAAACAACCACGGTTGAACGTTCTACCGCTGCCGCAAGGGCATCGCCCGCCTGCATAGTTTAGTCCTGGGCAATCTAAGGATCATGACTGCCCGGTGTTCCAATCATTTCCCCCGTGCCATGTTTGCAGCCCGAGCAAGGGTCCTGGCTTCTGTTTTGACCCGAGCTCGGGTTGTGCAGCTTCGCGACAGTCGCCGATTGTCCTGACCAACGCAGACAGGGCGGTCCCGGCGTACCGGAATGTTTCGAAGACATCCTTGTAGCATCGGAGACAATAATAATGATCAGAACTCTGAAGTGTGCCGCCTTGGCCACAGGCTTGATGACCACCACCCTCGGGCTTGCAGCCGACCTCACCATTGTGTCCTTCGGCGGCGCCAACAAGGACGCTCAAGTGAAGGCGTTCTACCAGCCATGGCAACTGAGCAGCGGTGGCAAAATCATTGCTGGCGAGTACAACGGCGAAATGGCCAAGGTCAAGGCGATGGTCGATACCGGCAGCGTTTCCTGGGATGTGGTCGAGGTCGAGTCCGCCGAACTGGCCAGAGGGTGCGATGAGGGGATGTTCGAAACACTCGACCCCGTTCAACTCGGACTCAACAGCAAGGAGTTCGTGCCCGGTGCGATACAGCCCTGCGGCATTGGTTTTCTCGTCTACTCCACCGTGCTGGCCTACAACGCCAACAAGCTGCAACAAGCGCCCACCAGCTGGAAGGATTTCTGGGACGTGGAAAGATTCCCCGGCAAGCGTGGCCTGCGCAAACTGGCCAAGTCGACCCTGGAGTTCGCTCTGATCGCCGACGGTGTCGAGCCCCGCGATTTGTACTCGGTACTCGCCACCAAGGCGGGCCAGGACCGCGCCTTCGCCAAGCTGGATGAGATCAAGCCCCATGTTCAGTGGTGGGAGGCCGGCGCCCAACCGCCTCAATACCTGGCAGCCGGGGACGTGGTGATGACCTCGGTGTACAACGGCCGTCTCTCGGCTGAGCAACGCAAGAAATACGGCCTGGGCATCGTCTGGTCCGGTGGTCTCTACGAGTTCGACTCCTGGGCCATCCCGCGCGGCGCCTCGCAACAGGACCAGGCCCACAACTTCATCCGCTTCTCCGTCTTACCGGGACAGCAGAAACTTTTCTCCGAGCACATCGACTACGGCGCTGCCAACCTCGGGGCCATGGACCTGCTCGACCCGGCACGCATCGCCGAGCTGCCCACTGCACCGCAGAACCTCGCGCAACAAGTCGCGGTGGATGCCTTGTTCTGGGCCGACCATGGCGAGCAACTGGAGCAGCGCTTCAACGCCTGGGCGGCACGCTAGGCTAGCCAGCCCGGCGTCGAGCTGGCGCCGGGCTGCTGTCGAGCCACCGAGCATCGATTGAAAGAGCCAAACCCACCCGCGCCGGTCTTGGTGAGATCACTTGCCAGTCGTGGGTTTGGTTGGCACTTGCCGGCCTTGCTGTAGGTATGCCGGTGCACAGCGGCCTGTCTAAAGAGTTCGTAAAAACTGCCTGCTGATTGCTTCCCCGGCCCGGCAAATGCGCTTCAATGGTCCTTGAGACGAATCTGAAAGCACCCTGCCATTCCCGGAGCAGCCCATGAGCAAGCTTGCCCGCTACCTGCAAGTCGAAGACATCCTTCTCACCGTCAACGTCTCGAGCAAACAGCGCCTGTTCGAGCAGGTTGGCCAACATCTGCAAGAGACTCGACAACTGCCGGGCGACTGGGTGAGCGCCAGTCTGTGGCGCCGGGAACAGGCCGCCAGCACTGCCATCGGTGAAGGCGTGGCCCTGCCCCATGCGCGGCTTGCCGAGCTCGATAGAATCCACGCGCTGTACCTGCGACCGCAAACCGCCATGGCCTTTGGCGCCCCGGACCAGCAACCGGTCAGCGATATCCTGGTGCTACTGGTACCCGCCCCCGCCGACCAGCAACACCTGGAGCTGTTGGCAGACGCCGCCCGGCTGTTCTCCAACCCGCGCTTTCGCCAGGCACTGCTGCGCTGCAATGACGCACTGCAGGTCAAGCAGCTGTTTGATCACTGGTAGCTTGAGAATGAGGTATCGGCCCCGGGCATCGGTTTGCCGGGTGCGCCCGATCGAGTTGGATAGCTCCGACCCACCGATCTCTGCCTCGTGCAAGATTCCATCTATTGGCGATTAGCTAGCTCATCAATTAACGTTCATTGCACCTCGCGCTACCCACTGCATGAGGCGGCGCCTGTCCAACTGTTGCGCCGGTATCCATATTCCCGTTGAAACAACTCACTGATTGCTCAATTAGAGAGAATATGAACAAGCAACAGCAGCCGCCCGTATTCCCTGGCGGCCGGCGACCTCGCAAGGACGACGGCGCCGGTCGAGAATCTTCTCGGCACACGCCACTGCTAGTTTTCGCCCTGTCCCCCTTGAGCCTGATCTGCATTGCGAGCCTCGCCGGCTGCACCGTGGGGCCGGACTTCGAGCGCCCCGACCTGACGAAAAATGCCGGCTACAGCGCAACGCCCCTGCCGCCGACCACCGCCTCGGCGCAGATTGCCGCCGGCGGCGCGGCGCAGCGGCTGGTGGCCGGAATGGACATCCCGGGGCAATGGTGGGCGCTGTTCCGCTCCCCGGAGCTGAATGCCCTGGTGGCCGAAGCGTTGCAGGCCAACCCCGACGTGACGGCCGCCCAGGCCGCGCTGCGCCAGGCCAATGAACAGGTATACGCCGAGCAGGCGTCGCTGTTTCCGTCCCTCAGCGCCTCGGCATCGAAAACCCGCGAGAAGGTCTCGGCGGCCAGCGCCCTGGGCTCCGCTGGCGCGGCGGCTTCCGGCGGCTCGTCGGCGCAGATCCTCACGGTCAACTCGGCGTCCCTGAGTGTCTCTTATGCCCCGGATGTGTTCGGCGGCACCCGCAGGCAAATCGAGTCCAGCAGCGCCCAGGCCGACTATGAGCGCTATCAGTTGGAGGCCACCTACCTGACCCTGAGTGCCAACGTGGTCAATACCGCCATCAGCCTGGCCTCGGTGCGTGACCAGATGGCCGCGACTGAAGCCGTGATCCAATTGCAGAGCGATCAGCTCGATCTGCTGCAGGCACAACGTCGGCTGGGAGCGATCGGCGACGGTGACGTGCTGACCCAGGAAGCGAGCCTGGCGCAGACCCGTGCCAGCTTGCCGCCCCTGCAAAAACAGCTGGCACAAACCCGCAACCAATTGCTGGCCTACCTCGGTCGTTTCCCCAACCAGGACCATGACGAACGTTTCCAACTGGCATCCCTGCACCTGCCACAGGAGCTACCGTTGAGCCTGCCCTCGGCGATTGTCGAGCAACGGCCCGACGTGCGTGCCGCCGAAGCCCAGTTGCATCAGGCCAGCGCCAATGTCGGCGTGGCCATCGCCAATCAGTTGCCACAGTTCAGCATCACCGGCTCGCTGGGCTCCACGGCGCTGAGCGGCACCAAGCTGTTCTCCTCCGGTACCGGAGTCTGGAGTCTGGCCGGTTCCATCGCCCAGCCGATCTTCGACGCCGGGGCCCTGGAACATCGCAAGCGCGCTGCAGTGGCGGCCTATGACGAGTCGGCCGCGCGCTATCGCAGCACGGTGATTGGCGCTTTCCAGGATGTGGCCAACGTACTGCGGGCGCTGCAAGCCGACGCCGACGCCCTGCAGCAGCAAGTGCTCGCCGAGAGTGCCGCGCGCCAGAGCCTGGATCTGGCTCAGGCGCAGTACCGCCTGGGAGCGGTGGGCTACCTGAACCTGCTCACCGCGCAGCAGGCCTACCAAAATGCAATTGTCAGCCGGGTCCGCGCCCAGGCCGCCCGCTACAGCGACAGCACCGCACTGTTCCAGGCCCTGGGCGGAGGCTGGTGGCAACGCAGCGATGTCGACCCGGCCACCGCCGGCAGCCCCGACCGTTTCGGCCTGCCGTCACTCGATGAAATCTATCCAGCCCGCGCGTCCAGCAACCGCGACCACGCTCAAGTCAAACAGGCACAGGCAGGCAGTGACCGGACCCAAGGTCCGGCGGATGCCACGGCGGCCACCCGACTTGCACCCTTGTCTCAGTGAGATCCGCCATGGCCGACGTCAACCCCGTCCCTTCCGCGCCCCAACAACCCGCGGCCCCAAAGCGTCGCCGCCTACTGTTGCCGATGCTGGTCATGCTCGGCGTGGTGCTGCTGATCGTCGCCGTGATCGGCGGGGTCAAGTTCAGCCAGATCTCCAAGCTCATCGCCCAGGGCAAGGTGCCCCTGCCACCGGCCGTGGTCACCGCGATCAAGGCGCCGTATGAAGAGTGGCAGCCGAGTGTCAGCGCCGTCGGCTCGATGAAGACGATGCGCGGAGTGGACGTCACCACCGAGGTCGGCGGGATCATTCGCAGCATCGGTTTCAAACCCGGCCAGGAAGTGGCAGCGGGCGACCTGCTGGTGCAGTTGAATGCCGACTCCGACATCGCCCAATTGCGCTCCCTGGAAGCCACCGCCAACCTCGCCGGTACCGTGCTCAAGCGCGACAAGGCGCAGTTGGCGGTGAATGCGGTGTCCCAGGCGCAAGTCGAGGCGGACGAAGCGGACCTGAAGGCCAAGCTCGCGGCCGCCGAGCAACAGCGTGCGCTGGTGGCGAAAAAAAGCATCCGCGCGCCCTTTGCCGGGCGCATCGGCATCACCGGGGTCAACCCCGGGCAGTACCTCAACCCCGGGGACAAGATCGCCAACCTGCAGACCTTCGACCCGATCTACATCGACTTCAACGTGCCCCAGGCCCAGGTGCAGGCGATTGCCATCGACCAGAGCGTGACGGTCACCGCGGACGGCCTGCCCAAGCAGACCTTCAGCGGCCGGGTCAGCTCCATCGATACCCAGTTCGACCCCAACACCCGCAACGTCACCGTCGAGGCCACCATCGACAACCCCAAGCGCAGCCTGGTGCCGGGCATGTTCGCCCGAGCCGTGGTCAGCTCCGGCACCACCCAGCGCTACCTGACCCTGCCCCAGACCTCGGTCACCTATAACCCCTATGGCACCACGGTGTTCATCGTCACCCAGCACAACAACGACCGCGGCGAAGTGGTGCTCACCGCGCAGCAGACCTTCATCGAAACCGGCCCGACCCGGGGCGACCAGGTGGCGGTGCTGTCCGGGGTCAAGGAAGGCGACCAGGTGATCACCAGTGGTCAGATGAAACTCAAGAACGGCTCGCCGGTGAAGATCGAGGAGCGTGACGCGCCCTTGAACGACCCGTCACCGACGCCCCAAGAACGCTAGGGCCTGCCATGAACTTCACCGATACCTTCATCAAGCGACCGGTCTGGGCGGTGGTGGTCTCGCTGTTCATCTTGATCCTGGGCCTGCGCTCGATCTTCGAGTTGCCGGTCAACCAGTGGCCGCGCACGGAAAACACCGTGGTCACCATCAGCACCTATTACTACGGCGCAGACGCGGCCACCGTGGCCGGCTTCATCACCCAGCCTTTGGAAGCCGCCATCGCCCAGGCCCAGGGCATCGACTACCTGTCCTCCACCAGCATCACCGGCCTGTCGACCATCACCGCGACCCTGCGCCTGAACTATGACTCGAGCAAGGCGCTGACCGAGATCAATACCCAGGTCAACTCGGTGAAGAACCAGCTGCCGGCCCAGGCCCAGGAGCCGGTGCTGACGGTGGCGGTCGGCCAGACCACGGATGCCATGTACCTGGGTTTCTACAGTGACACCCTGGCCACCAACAACATCACCGATTACCTGGTGCGGGTGGTCAAGCCCAAGCTCGACTCCCTGGAAGGCGTGCAGACGGCGGAGATCCTCGGCGGGCGCCAGTTCGCCCTGCGGGCCTGGCTTGATCCACACAAACTGGCGGCCCACAACGTCACCGCCCAGGACGTGGCCAGCGCCCTGACCAGCAACAACTACCTGTCCGCCGTGGGCTCGACCAAAGGCCAGATGATCACCGTGGACCTGACCGCCGGCACCGACCTGCACAGCGTGGATGAATTCAGGCGCCTGGTGGTCAAGCACAACGGCGACGCCCTGGTGCACCTGGAAGACCTGGGCACCGTCACCCTGGGCGCGGAAAACTACGACAGCAGCGTGGCCTTCTCCGGCAAGCGCTCGGTGTTCATCGGGATCAAGGCCGCACCCTCCGCCAACATCCTCAGTGTCGCCAGCAACGTGCGCAGTGTGTTCCCCGACCTGCAGTCGCAATTGCCGGCCGGGGTTCGCGGCGAGATCGTCTACGACTCCACCGCCTTCATCAACACCTCGATCAAGGAAGTGGTGAAGACCCTGCTGGAAGCCATGATCATCGTCTCGGTGGTGATCTACCTGTTCCTGGGTTCGTTCCGCGCGGTGATCGTGCCCCTGGTGGCGATCCCACTGTCGCTGATCGGCACCTTCTTCGTCATGTACCTGCTGGGCTACTCGATCAACCTGCTGACCCTGTTGGCGCTGGTGCTGGCCATCGGCCTGGTGGTCGACGACGCGATCATCGTGGTGGAGAACGTCGACCGGCATATCAAGGAAGAAGGCAAAGGCGTGCTGGACGCCGCGCTGCATGCGTCGCGTGAACTGGGCGGGCCGATCATCGCCATGACCGTGGTGCTGATTGCCGCCTACGTGCCCATCGGACTGCGCAGCGGCCTCACCGGGGCGCTGTTCAAGGAGTTCTGTTTCTCCCTGGCGGGCGCGGTGACCGTGTCGGCGGTGATCGCCCTGACCCTGTCGCCGATGATGACCTCACGGCTGTTCAAGAGCGACCAGGAGGAAGGCAAGTTCGCCAAGCGCCTGGACCGCTACTTCGACTGGCTGCGGGGTCGCTATCACCGGGTGCTGGCGGCCGGGCTGGACATCTGGCCGGTGCTGGTGACCTTCGGTTTCCTGCTGTTCCTGCTGGTGGCCGCCAGCGGCATGACCGCCAAGAGCGAGCTGTCGCCCACCGAGGACCAGGGCCTGGTGTTCATGCAGATCAAGGGCGCCCCCACCGCCTCGCCGCAGCAGATGGAACGGATCGCCGACCAGGCATTCCAGATTGCCAACAAGGAGCCCGAGTACCTGCAGATGTTCCAGCTGACCGGGCTGCCCTCACTGAACCAGGGGCTGGGCGGGGTGCTGCTCAAGTCCTGGGAGGATCGCAGCCGCTCCCAGGCCCAACTGATCCTCGACCTGCAGCAGAAGTGGAACCAGGTGCCCGGCGCCACCATCGCAGCCTTTCCCCTGCCGTCGCTGCCAGGGGCTCAAGGCTTGCCGGTGCAGTTCGTCATCACCACCACCGAGTCGGTGGCCAACCTCAACGAAGTGGCCCAGGCGGTGTTGGCCGAGGCGCAGAAACAGAAGCTGTTCTGGTTCTCCGACCTTGACCTCAAGCTCGACAAACCCCAGGCCAAACTGGTGGTGGACCGGGAGAAGATCGCCGCCCTGGGCATGACCCAGGCCGACGTCGGCGCCGCGCTGTCAGCGGCGCTGGGCGGCAACTACGTGAACTACTTCTCCACCGCCGGGCGCTCCTACAAGGTGATTCCCCAGGTGCTGCAGGTGGACCGCCTGAACCCGGACCAGATTCTCGACTACTACATCCGCACCCCGTCGGGGGCGATGATCCCGGCACGTACCGTGGCGCACATCGAGACCTCCACCGAGCCGGAATCGGTCAACCACTTCCAGCAACTCAACTCGGCCACCCTGTCTGGGGTCAGCGGGGTTTCTCAGGGCGAGCTGCTGGCCCGACTCAAGGGCATTCTCGAACAGGTGGCACCGTCCGGGTATTCCACCGACTATGCCGGTGAATCACGGCAATTCATCCAGGAATCCGGGGGCTTCGTCGGCCTGCTGCTGTTCTCGATCCTGATCGTCTACCTGGCCCTGGCGTTCCAGTTCGAAAGCTACCGCGACCCGGTGGTGATCCTGTTCTCGGTGCCACCGGCGCTGTTCGGTGCCCTGGCCTTCATCACCATGGGTTTCGCCTCGATCAACGTCTACACCCAGGTCGGGCTGGTGACGCTGCTGGGGCTGATCACCAAGCACGGGATCCTCATCGTGCAGTTCGCCAACGAATTGCAGCGCGCCGGCCACAGCAAGCGCGAGGCCATCGAAGAAGCCGCCGCGGTGCGCCTGCGGCCGATCCTGATGACCACCGCGGCCATGGTGCTGGGGGTGGTGCCGCTGGTCTGGGCCTCCGGCGCCGGCGCCGCGGGCCGCCACGACATGGGGCTGGTGATCTTCGCCGGGCTGTCCATCGGCACCCTGCTGACCCTGTTCATGGTGCCGGCCATGTACCTGTTTATTGGCACTACTCACCAGGGCACGGCCCATCCGGTGCAAGGCCCGGTATCAGGCGAGGACTTTGTGTCCAGGGCCTGAGCCGGCCCGGGGCCGGTAATGCACCCTACAACCCGCAAAGGCCATGGCAACCTGGCGCATGAGCCGATGGATTTCTGT
Organism: Pseudomonas sp. Fl5BN2; assembly: GCF_009908205.1. Classification (NCBI taxonomy): domain Bacteria; kingdom Pseudomonadati; phylum Pseudomonadota; class Gammaproteobacteria; order Pseudomonadales; family Pseudomonadaceae; genus Pseudomonas; species Pseudomonas sp. Fl5BN2. Next base: position 25,247 of record NZ_JAAARL010000014.1, read on the forward strand.
TTATCCGCTATCGGTTGGTTTTGTAAGGCAAAGAGGCGAACACATCATCTCTGTGGATGGCAGCCGGGGCTCGCGCTCTGCCTCGTTGTCTCAGAACTGCGAGTTCTTTACTCGTCTGATCGATGCGCTACAGCGTTTCAACAGAGAACACGTTCAAGTTTCAATACAACAGAAACTGTCTTTCAACAATATTTCAGTCCATGGCGAACAACCTTGTGCCGAACACTTTCGGCCGTTCCCCCTAACAGCCGGACATTGCACTTTTTTTACAGAAAGCACATAAAAAAACGACACGCACTGACGATTGTAGCCAGCAGAAAACAATGCTAAACAAACCTGCAATCGGCCAAATGGACAACCTGGATGTTCACCCCAAACTTGCATCACAAGATGATCTTCGTCGGTTTTCTCTTGATATCCAGCAACCTCAAGGCCGACTCATTCTCTGGTGGCACTGGCTGGGGAAAATTTGCTCAAGCCTTGCTTGCGGTGAGCACCTGCCAAGACCGCTTGCTGGAAACGGAACGAGCGGCATGTTTCAAACGCAATGCCCGGCAGGCATGCCAATATGCCCCCGAAGGCATCGAGAAAGACAACTGCGTAAAGCAATATTCAGGTTATCCGACCCGGCCTGATCCAGATCCGTCAAAAAAACCTTCGCGAACTGCAGGTTCTCTGACGACAAATCATGTTCCAGGCGTTCTGGCGCCCTTTATCGGGACCGAGGCCAAATCGCAAAACTCCAAGCCCGACGAGTTCGATTCAAGAGTAAGAGTTCTCTTGTACGCCCCAAAGCCAGCGCAACTTTAATCAAAGCAGCAAGCATCCAGAACTGTTGCAAGCATGCCTGCATCGCAAACTGGATACTTTGCTTTCGGGCCACTACAACCAAGGGAGCCAAACGATGACCGCTGGTTCAGCCATCAGGCCTGCTCGGTAGAACCCAGAGTAGAAGGCCCAATAGCCGTTGCGCCCCGCCAGTGCCCCCAGCCAATGGCAGGACACGGGCCCACAAGTGCCAGTCGGACTCAGGCCGGCACGCCAAGAATGATGTGCGAAGCCTTGATCACTGCCTTAGCGCGGACGCCCGGGGCCAGGCCGAGTTCGGTCACGGCGTCGCGGGTGACGATGGAATACACCTGGCTGCCGCCGCTGAGTTCAAGCACCACCTCGGCATTCACCGCACCGTCGGTAACGCTGAGCACCTTGCCCTGCAGGCAGTTGCGGGCGGACGGTCATGAGCATCACCCAGGGTGCCTTGACCAGGGCCCGCGCCTCGGTGCCGGTGCATTCTCGGTTTCCCGGCGTCATCCCTGCTCTTGCAAGTGCTCCATGAAGGTGCTGGCGCTATAACGCTCGCGGAACAGCCCGACCTGCACCAATTGCGGCACCACTTGCTCAAGAAAGATATGCATCGAGTGGATCGAGCCACCCGGAGCGGCGATAAAACCGTCCATGGCACCGGACGCCGCCCAGTCGACGATCTGTTCGAAGGCGTCCTCGGCAGTGCCGATCACTTGCCAGTGGGCAGCGGAAATCACTTCCGGGCGCAGCAGCAACTCCTCCAGGCTCAGGGTTTCGCGCTCGATCAGGCGCCGCAGCAGATTGGTGTGGGTGCGGCTGCTGGGGTTATGCACCGGTGCGGGCAGGTCTGCCGCACTGATCGGCCGGTCCAGGGGCCAGTCACTGAGATCGAGGCCGATCATCTGCTTGATCGAGGCAAACTTGCGGGCCAGATCCGGGCGACCGTGGGTCTGCATGAACATCTCCCGCGCCTCCTCCCGGGTTGCTGCCAGGTACAGGCTCAGGCCTGGCAGCAAGCGGATGTCCTCGGGATTGCGACCGTGGCGCTCGGCACGCCGGGACAAGTCACGACGCAGCTCCAGCGCCGCGTCCTTGTCCGGTGTCGGGGCGAATACCAGGTCGGCCACCGAGGCGGCGAAGTCGCGGCCGGTATCCGAGGCGCCGGCCTGGATCAGGGGGATCCGCGCGCCGCCATAGGCCGGCAGGTTGAGCGGGCCGCGGACCTTGAAATGCGCCCCATCATGCGCCACCGGATGCACCTTGGAGCGGTCGGCATAGCGACCGTTCTCGCGGTCGAGCAGCAGCGCTTCGTTGGGATAGCTGGCCCACAAGTCATGCACCAGGCGGGTGAACTCGGCTGCCCGGGCGTAACGTTGATCCGCGCTGGGCATGGCGTCCAGGCCGAAATTCTCGTGGCCCTGCAGCGCGGTGACAATGTTCCAGCCGGCGCGGCCGTTGCTCACCCAGTGCAGCGATTGCAGCTGGCGGGCCACCACATAGGGCGGAAAAAAGGTGGTGGAAACCGTGGACACCAGGCCGATATGCGAGGTCTCCCGGGCGACGGCGGCCAGCAGCACCGTGGGGTCGAGGCTGGCAAAACCCGAGCCGCTTTCCAGGCCGTCCATGTTCAGGCAACTGACGTCGGGGCGGAACACGAAGTCCAGGTGCGCGGCCTCCGAGCGCTTGGCGATGTCCACCGCGAAGTCGGCGCTGTAGATCCCTTCGATATTGCTGCCCGGTTGGCGCCACGCATCGCCGCTGAGCCAGGTGGGGGCCAGGGACATGCCGATATGCAGGCGTTTGCGATTACTCATCTGTTGCCAATCTCCTGTGGTGCAATGAAAGCCGGCCAGCCGCTGAAGGGGCGCCAGCCTTGAGTCATGGGGTGATCAGAAGCTGCCCTTGACCCCGATGCCCAGGGTGCGCGGCTGGGTCATGCTGGCTTCGATTCCGCCGATGCCACGGTTCTGCTGCATGTAGGTCGGCGAGCGATCGTCGAAGACGTTCTTCACGTAGCCGTAGAGCTGCACCTGCTCACTGAAGCGATAACTCATGCGCGCATCGGTGAGGGTGTAAGGCTTGATCGAATAGCTCGAGGTGTTCGCCACATCGGAGTAGTAGCCATCCAGGTAACGCACCTGGGCATTGAGGTTCAGGCGCTCGGTGATGTCCCAACTGGGGCCGAAGCTCAGGGTATAGCCCGGCGAGCGGGCAAACTCGTTATGGGCGTAGCCTGCATTGCTGGAGATCTTGTCGATGCGGGTACGCAATGTCCCGGCGCTGGCCTTGAGCCGCAGGTTGTCCAGCACACGGTAGTCGAAGTCCAACTCCAGGCCATAGGCGTGAGCCTTCTCGGCGTTGATCGTGTAGGACTGGGCGACCCCCGGGGAAATCACCACCGGAATGTTGTACTGGGCATCCTTGAGATCCATGTAGAACAGGTTGGTGTTGATCAGCAGCCGGTCGTCCAAGAGGCTCGCGCGGCTGAACAGCTCATAGTTCCAGATCGACTCTTCCTTGAAGTAGGCCCACTGCCGGGTGCTCAGGTTCAGCGACACGCCTCCCGGGTTGTAGCCGCGACTGACCAGGCCACCCACCGTCCACTGCGGGGTCGCGGCATAGGCCAGGGACACCTTGGGCAGCAACGCCGAGAAGGTCTTGTCGTAGTTCAGCGCCCGAGGCGCCAGCACCGAGTTGCCGGTGCGCTCGACACGGTCCTCCTGGTAACGCAAGCCGCTACTCAGGGTCCAGAGATCGCTGAGCCGGTAGTTCAACTCACCAAAGATCCCCAGGTTGGTCTTGGTGTCGTCGAAGGCCGAGCGGCCCATCAGGGTCAGGGTTTCATCGGTGCGGGTACGGGCGTAGTAGATACCGCCCATGCCGCTGAGCACATCCTCTTGCCCGCCGAAGGTCAGGCGCGATTCGTTGGAGCCGTTCTTCTGGTGGATGTTCGCATCGCCCTCGCCCGCGGCGCCGGTAACCCGTTGCACCGACGACAGCGAATACTGCGCCTGGTTGAACAGCTTGATGCCGTTGCCCAGGTCATAGGAGACATCGAGGATGCTGGTGTTGGTGTCCTGCTCCCAGGACGGCATGGTGGTGGTCCGGTGTTCGAGCTTGTGGTACGGCGCCGAGGCGGCCTCCTGGGTCGGGCGGTTGCTGTCGTTGTGGGCAAAGGTGAACTGGCTTTCCAGGCCCGGGATATTGCTCGGCAGCCATAACAGTTTGGCCCGGGCATTGAGGTTGCGGAAATCCTGGTCGGTCTTGTTGCCCTGGAAGCGCGGGTTGCTGTAGTCGATGAAGGTGTCACGCGAGGAGTAGTCCACCGCCAGGCGCCCGGCGAAATCCTCGACCAAGGGCCCGGATACCGCGACCGAGCTGCGCCGCGTCTGGTAGCTGCCGATCTCCGCCTGGTAGGCCGCCTCGGGGGTGAAGGTGGGGTTCTTGGTGTTGACAATGATCGCCCCGGCAATCGCGTTGGCCCCTTGGGAGGTGGTCTGTGGACCGCGGAAGACTTCAATGCTGTCGACATCCCAGACCGAGGTCGCGCCGAAGAACATCTCGTTGTAGTTCAGGTAGTGCCCGTCGAGGTTGATCGTCGCCCGGGGCACGGTGCCGCCCCAGAACACGTTCTGCCCGTTGTTCGGACCCTGGGTGTCCTGGCCACGAATGATCGGGGCGCCGACCGAATCGGTGTAGATCACGTTGGGCATGCCATTGATGACCTCGGACACCGACGAGTCACCGGTCTTGTTCAGGTCGAGGTCCTTGTCGGTGAGGATGGAAACGGACGACGCGGTGTTCTTCATGCCGCGTTCCAGCTTCTCGCCGGTCACCACCTGAGCGTCGAGGGCCAAGCTGCCCTTTTGCCCAACCTCGGACTCCTCGGCCATCAACGGCGGGGTCGCCAGCAGAGTGGACAAGGTGAAAACGCCAATACCGTGACTCAATGTGCGATGCGTAAGGGCCATCAAGGCCTCCCTCCAAATGAGAATGATCCTCTTTAGCGATAAGGCTATCACGCAACCACAGCATTCCTCAATAAGGAATGAATTCCACAAAACGGAATGATCTACACTTTTTGGCCAGAGACATTTGCGCGTCCCTGGCGGACCGCGGAACCGGTATCATGGCCGCCGCTAGCGCCATCGCCGCGCGGGCCGCAGCCTGCGGCCATGACCGCAGCCAGACATTGGTGAGGAGACCAAGCCGTTGAACACTTCACAGCCCCCACTGGATGACACCCTGGATTCAGTACCGGAAAAGCGTTCCGGGGTGATCCAGTCGGTGTCGATTGCCGCGCGCTTTCTCAATACCCTGGCCAATGCCGAGAGCGAACTGGCCCTGGGTGAAGTGGCCCGACGGACCGGTACCGGCGGTTCCACCGCCCACCGCTACCTGCAAAGCCTGGTCAAGGAAGGGCTGGCCAAGCAGGACCCGGTCAGCGGCCTTTACGACCTGGGACCGGCGGCACTGAGCATCGGCCTCGGCGCGCTGAAACGCATCGATGCCGTGGACATTGCCGCCCAGCACATGAAATCCCTGGCCCAGCGGCATGCCGCCAGCGGTGGCGTAGCGATCTGGACCGACCGCGGGCCGACCCTGGTGCGCTGGTACCGCAGCGCCTATTTCTCGATCAATCCGCTGGCCCTGGGGGACATCCTGCCCATCGACAATACTGCCTGCGGCCTGGTGTTCCAGGCGTTCCTGCCCAAGGCCAGCATCGACGCCGCACGCAAGCAGCAGCCGGCACACTTTCGCGGCAGCCCACCGAGCAACGCGGTGCTGGACGAAGTGCGACACAAGCACTGGGCCGAGTTGACCAGCCACCTGCTGTCCAACGTCACCGGGCAAGCCGCGCCCGTGTTCGATGCCCAGCAGGAAATCGTCTGCGTGATGACCACCGTCACCGACCTGGGGCAATTGCAGGCCCCGCAAGATCGCGAAGCACTGTTCCATGAAGCCGGCCTGGTCAATCAGGCCACCGGCGGGAGCTGGGCCCTTCAGGCAGCGAACCCGCGGCAACACTGAGTCGAGATTCAGGCAGGGGCCGGCGCCGCACCGAGCACCTCGGCCCGGCCTTTGGGCACCATCAGCGGCGTGCCGCTGACCGGGTCGCGGATGATCACCGAGGCCAGCCCGAATACCTCCTCCACCAGGGCCTCGGTGAAGATCGTCATTGGCTCGCCCTGGGCCACAATGGCACCGTCACGCAGGGCGATCAGGTGGCTGGCATAGCGGCAGGCCTGGTTCAGGTCGTGGAGTACCGCAACGATGGTGCGCCCCTGGCGGTTGAGCTCGGCGAGCAGTTCCAGCAACTCGATCTGGTGGACGATATCCAGGTAGGTGGTGGGCTCGTCCAGCAGCAGGATGGGTGTCTCCTGGGCCAGCACCATGGCAATCCACACCCGCTGCCGCTGCCCACCGGACAATTCGTCCAGCAACCGGTCAGCCAACTCGCTGACCCGGGTCGCGGCCATCGCCCCGAGCACCGCCCGCTCATCCTCTTTCGACCACTGGCGCAGGAACGACTGGTGCGGATAGCGCCCGCGAGCCACCAGGTCGGCGACCGTGATCCCGTCCGGTGCCTGGGCGCTTTGCGGCAACAGGCCCAGACGCCGGGCAACTTCCCGGGCCGGCAGTTGGCGGATGTCCTGCCCGTCCAGCAGCACCTGGCCCTTGGTCGGGGCCAACAGCCGCGACAGGGCTGCCAGCAAGGTGGATTTGCCGCAGGCATTGGGTCCGACGATGACCGTGAAGGAGCCATCGGGAATGGTCAGGGACAGATCCTGGGAAATGATTCGCGCAGCGTGGCGCAAAGTCACGGCATCCGCGTGCAAACGGTGAGTCATGGGCTGGTTTTCCTCGTGGGCCTGACGGTTGCAGCATTGCAATTGTGGAATGGATTCTACAATATGGAACGAATTGCATGAGAAGCATTAGCATATACACGCTAAAGCCCAGGCCCTTCAATCCGCATCGAAAGCGCCTTGCCCGTGCCCCACTCACCGCCCCAACGGATCGATGATGAACCCACGCCTTCCCGCCCGGCTGCTCAGCGCAGCGGTCCTGGTCCTGTCCAGCCAACTTGCGCTGGCCGCTGCCACGGCCCCTGCACGCATTGTCTCCACCAGTCCCAGTGTCACTGGCATCCTGCTGGCCATGGATGCGCCCTTGGTGGCCAGCGCCGCCACCACTCCCAGCCGCCTCACCGATGACCGCGGGTTCTTTTCCCAATGGGCGAACATCGCCGAGCAACGACATGTGCAAGTGCTGTACCGCAACCTGCAATTCGACATCGAGGCAGTGATCGCCAGTGACCCCGATCTGCTGGTGGTTTCCGCTACCGGGGCCGACAGCGTTGTCGCCCAGCGCAGCGAGCTTGAGGCCCAGGGCATCAATACCCTGGTGGTGGACTACTCGAACCAGAGCTGGCAGGACATTGCCAGCGAACTGGGCCAGCGCACCGGGCTGCAGAAACAGGCCCAGGCAGCGATCCAGCGTTTTGACCAATACGCCGCGGACACCGCCGCCAGCATCACTCCGGCACCCGGCCCCGTCAGCGTGGTGGGCTACAACATCGCCGGCAGCTACTCCATTGGTCGCCTCAGCAGCCCCCAGGCCCGCCTGCTCGGCACCCTCGGGTTCAAGGTGGCGGAGTTGCCCCAGGCCCTGACCGCAAAGGTCACCCGTGCCTCGGACTTCCAGTTCATCTCCCGGGAAAACCTGCCGGCGGCAATCACCGGCGACAGCGTGTTTCTCCTCAGCGCCAACGACCGCGACGTGCAAGCATTTCTCGCCGACCCGGTGCTGGCCAACCTGCCAGCGGTGATCCACAAGCGAGTCTATGCCCTGGGGCCAAGCTCGTTCCGAATCGACTATTACTCGGGACGGCAGATGATCGACGCCGTCGCCGCGCACTTTCGCTAGCCCATGAGCCTGCTTGTCCAAGGCCTCGCCGCGCCCTTGCCACGGCGCCGTCACTTGCGCGCCCGCACCTGGGGCCTGCTGGCCGGGCTGATGCTATTGGGCCTGCTGGCCCTGCTGAGCCTGGCAATCGGTTCGCGATCCATTCCCCTGAGTGTGACCTGGCAGGCCCTGCACGCTGCCGACCTGCACAACGACCAGCACCTGATCCTGCGGGAGCTGCGCCTGCCACGGACCCTGATCGCCCTGCTGGCCGGGCTGGCCCTGGGAGTGGCGGGCGCGGTGATGCAGGCGGTGACCCGTAATCCCCTCGCCGAACCCGGCCTGCTGGGGATCAACGCCGGTGCGGCCCTGGCGGTGATCATCGGCGTGGCACTGCTGGATCTGACGAGCATGGCCCAGTACCTGTGGCTGGCGTTCTTCGGCGCCGGGCTGGCGGGCATCGTCGTGTTCCTGCTGGGCCAGGCCCACGAGACTGGGACCAATCCAGTGCGTTTGGTGCTGGCCGGTGCCGGGTTATCGGTGATGCTCACCTCGCTGACCGGGATCCTGGTGCTCAACAGCCCGCCCGAGGTTTTCGATCACTTTCGCCATTGGGCCTCGGGGTCGCTGTCCGGCAGTGGCTTCGCCCTGTTGCCGGTGCCTGCCCTGGCAATCGCCGGCGGCCTGGCCGTAGCCCTGGGCATTGGCGCCCAACTCAATGCCCTGGCATTGGGTCAGGACCTGGGCCGCTCGCTGGGGGTGAACCTGCGCCTGACCTGGCTGCTGGCCTGCCTGGCGGTGATGCTGCTGGCCGGTGCGGCCACTGCCGTGGCCGGGCCCATCGGCTTCGTCGGCCTGGTGGCGCCGCACCTGGCACGGATGCTGGTGGGCCCGGACTACCGCTGGATCCTGCCCTACTCGGCACTGCTGGCCGCCGGCCTGCTGCTGGGGGCCGACGTACTTGGCCGAGTGCTGGCCGCACCGGAGGAAATCGCCGCCGGAATCATCACCCTGCTGCTGGGCGGCCCCTGCTTCATCCTTCTGGTCAGGCGCTTTCGCCTGAGCCGACTGTGATGCCGCGCAACGCCCTGCGCATGGGCACCCGCTCCTTGCGCTGGCAGCCACGCACGGCGCTGGTCTGTGCATTGCTGGTGCTGCTGGCGCTGCTGCTGTGGGCTTGGTTGCTGGGCACGGGCAGCCTGGCCCTGACACCGGGCGAAGTGCTGGCCAGTCTCCTCGGCCAGGGCCAGGACCCTACCGCCCAACGGGTCATCCATCGTGTGCGCCTGCCCCGGGCACTCACCGCAACCTTGGTAGGCGCGGCCCTGGGCATGGCCGGGGCGATCTTCCAGTCGATCTCGCGCAATGCCCTGGGCTCGCCGGACGTCATCGGTTTCACCACCGGCGCCGCCAGTGGCGCGATTGTGCAAATCATGCTGTTCGATTCAGGGCCCCTGGCCACCTCCCTGGCGGCAGTGATCGCCGGCCTGTGCACTGCCCTGCTGGTGCTCATGCTGGCAAGAAAAGGCGGTACCAGTGGTGGCTATCGCCTGGTGCTGATCGGAATCGGCGTGGGCGCCAGCCTGTCGGGCCTGAACAGTATCCTGCTGGTCAGCGGCAACCTCGACCAGGCGATGTTCGCCCAGCTCTGGCTGGCTGGTTCGCTGAATACCCGGACCTGGTCCCATGTATTGCCGGCGGCCCTGGGCCTACTGGCCATCGCCCCGCTGGCCCTGTACCACGCGCGCCGCATCAACCTGCTGGAAATGGGCGACGCCGCGGCCACACAACTAGGGGTTGCGGTGGAGCGTACGCGGCTGATCATGGTCCTGGCCGCTGTCGGCTTGACCGCCGTCGCCACCGCCGCCGCAGGGCCCATCGCCTTTATCGCCCTGGCCGGCCCGCAACTGGCCAGGCGCCTGACCCGCTCCGCCGAAGTGCCGCTGGTATCCGGCGCACTAATGGGTGCGGTACTGCTGCTGGCCGCTGACCTGCTCAGCCAGCGCTTGGCCCTGCACGCCAACCTGCCGATCGGCCTGATGACCGGCTTGCTGGGAGGGTTTTATCTGCTGTGGCTGCTGGTGCGCAGCCGGCGGGTGTGAGCCTGGGCTTCATGAGGGGGCTCGAACGGTAACGACTGCGAAGTCTTCCAGAGACCTCTGCTCGCGCATAGCCCATGAACCTCAGCAAACGCCCGGTCGATCGGCACACCGGCAAATCCCTGCCCGGTGGTTGAAGTCACCTGCTGGCAGCCGATGATTGTCGATGCAGAACGCGGCAGGAATGTGATGAAGAATGAAGCCTGGGAGATCGCGGGCACAAATATCGCTATGATCGCCAGCCCCGCCCTGCTCCACGCAGGCGAGGTTGGATCGAGGGGCTGGGACCGGCCCTGAAACAAAACCACCAAGGACAACCGACCGAATGAAAATCATTGCCGCAGCCGTCACTCTTGCCCTCGTCAGCGGGTGCTCGATCTTCCCGGAAACGCGTGAAGCGCTGCTAGAAAAGGGCAATCACAACCCCGACTATTGCACGGCGGATGACGTTGCAGTGGTGACCAGCCGGGTTGAAGGCTATTTCTCCAAATGCATTCGCTCAAACCAGGTCAATGTGGGCAACGGCGCCAGTTTTGTGTCCACGATGCTGGTCGAGAAAAACACCACCGATGCGGGCACCGACTTCTCTGTCTATTCGCCTTCCGGAACGGCAGCCGGCTACTACTTGACCACCCGAATTTCCAGTGGTCCGGCCAGTTGCAGAACCCGAGTGTCTGCCACCTCTTACAACTTCATGTGGTCCAGGCATTTCGACAAACTGATTGAAAGCGCAAAAGGCAACGACCCTTCCTGCCTGCTTTGACCTCCTTGAACCCTCACTCGGCAGAACCCGATATGCGCCTGCTTTACCCCAGCGACCCATTCGACCCGAAACGCCCGGATGAACATTACCTCGAAGAGTACGCCGCCGTGCTGGCTGCCGGCCTGAGTGCCTCGCTGTTCTCTTTCGAGGATTTCGAAAGTGGCCGCTTCAAGGCCTCCCCGGCCCTTCAACCCGGCGAGCGGGTGCTCTACCGCGGCTGGATGCTGACACCGCAGGACTACGCCTCGCTGGTGCAGCATCTGCACGACAAAGAGGCCGTGGCATTCACCTCGGCGGCTGAATATCAGCGCTGCCATCATTTGCCGGAGTGGTATCCGCTGCTGGCCCCGTACACCAGCGAAACCCTGGTGTTGGCCGCCGATGCGGACTTCACCCAGGCACTCGCAGGGCTGAACTGGCCGGGGTACTTCATCAAGGATTACGTCAAGTCGCTGAACACCGGCAGTGGCAGCCTGGTGGACAGGCCCGAGGACATTGCCCCCCTGATCGAACAGATGCGTCAGTACCGGGGCCAGATCGAGGGGGGGATCTGTGTCAGGCGCCGTGAGGACTATCTGGCGGACAGCGAGCGCCGCTATTTCGTGCTCAACGGCCAAGCCTGCGCCGCGAGCGGCGAAGTGCCGGCGCTGGTGCAGGAATGCGCAGCACTGATCGACAGTCGGTTTTTCTCGGTGGACGTGATATTGCGCAGTGACGGCGTACTGCGCCTGGTGGAACTGGGTGACGGCCAGGTATCAGACCGCAAGGAATGGACGGCGCAACACTTTGCCAAGATGCTCGGCGCCGTTGCCTGAGAGGCCACTCAGCGCAACAGACGCCGCAGCCCCGCCTCGAAAGCCCCGTCAAGCCCATGCCCGTCCTCGCCGGCCAAGGCCAATGCCAGGGCGTGGCCATGGGTGTAATCCACCAGCAGTTCGAACAGCAGTTGCGGTTCATCGTCGAACTGCCGCACCTGCTCAAGCAAGTCCTCGCTGAAGGCCGCCAAGGAACCGCCAAACAACTGCGGGTCACTCAAGATGCACAGGGTCAGCGCCGGGTGACGGCGCACCCGCGCCATGTAGTGACCGAGCAACACCTGGACCCGTTGCACCGGCGGCAGGCCCAGCGCAGGTTCAGGCAGCGGCTCGCCGTGTACCCGCTCCACCAGCAAGCGCATCAGGTTGTGCTGGTCACCCACGTGGTAGAGCACTGACATCGGGGTGATCCCCAGTTGCCTTGCCAACGCCCGGACCCCAAAACCCTGCGGGCCCAGCGCCTGCAACTGTGCCAGGCCGGCCTCCAGCACCCGCTCCAGGTTCAGCGCACGGCCAACGCCCGGACGACCGCTGCGCTTGGGTTGCTCAGTCATGGGCACTGTCCGGTTCAATGCGATAACGGGTGCTGACCAGTCCGTCGGGATACTGCCTGGAGGCGATGCAACTCAACCGCAGGTCCCTCTCGAGTGCGCCGAACAGAGGACGCCCGCTGCCGATCAATACCGGCACCCGGGTCAGGGTCAACTCATCGATCAGCCCGGCCTGGAGAAACGCGCGGATCACCGCGCCGCCGTCGATATAGGCCTGCTGCCAACCCTGTTCCTGCAGTTCTGCCACCAGTTCCGCAGGTTGCGCGGCGCTGATCCGCAGCCGGTCTCGCAGGTGCTGCGGCACATCCTGCGCGGTGAGGCTACGGCTCATGACCACCACGGGTTTGTCGAAGGGCCAGGGCTCGAACCCCAGGACGCTTTCATAGGTGCCACGCCCCATGACGATGCCATCCACCGACGCCATGAACGCGGCGTAGCCGTAGTCCTCCCCGGACTCGCCGCTGGGCAGCCAGTCGATAGCCCCATCGTTGCGAGCGATGAAACCATCCACCGAGGTGGCGATGAACACCTTGCCAAAAGCCATATGCGTTGCCTCGAAGCACTTAAACATACAGCGTATGATAAACCCATCTCGGGGCCTGCTGACAACAGCCCTGAACTGCTGCCCGTCGCCTGCCCTGGTTGTGCGGCGCTCAGGCCTGTTCGGCATAGGCACCCAGTCCCTTCACCAGCGCCGCGAAAGTCACCGCACAACGCGGGCTGTCGCGCAGGTCCTCATGCATCGCCACCCAAGTCTCCAGCCGTGGTGCGAACACGTCCGCCAAGACCCGTACCAGCCGCGGATCGGCGCTGGCCAGCAAGCTCTGGCAGACGCCAATGCCGAACCCCGCGCGAATCGCCGCCAACTGCGCCAGGTCACTGTCGCTGCGCAAGGCGAAACGGCCACGGGTGAGCATCGGATACTGCTGTTGCAGGCCGCGAATAAACGCGGTTTCAGTGTCGAAACCGATCAAGGCATGGTCGGACAAGTCGGCCAGCGAGGTCGGTATGCCCTGCTGCGCCAGGTAGTCATGGTGTGCATGCAAGCCCAGCTCGATACCCGCTACGCGTCGTACCAGCAATGCCTCCTGGGTCGGGCGGAACATCCGTACGGCAATGTCCGCCTGGCGTTGCAGCAAGTCATCCGCGCGATTGGACAGCACCAGCTCGATCACCAGTTGCGGGTGCTGTTGACGCAAGGCGGCGAGTATCGGGGGCAACACCTCAACGCCGATGATTTCACTGGCCGAGAGCCGCACGCAGCCCTGGACACCGGCGCCATGGCTGCTGGCCACCCGGCGCAAGGCGGCCTCTCCTGCGGCCACTTGCAGCAGGTAGGGCCTGAGTTCCAGCGCCGCTTCAGTGGGAGCGAAGCCGTCGAAGGAACGGATGAACAGCTTCAGGCCCAGGGCAGATTCCAGCAGGTCGATGTGCCGCCCGACCGTGGGCTGGGACAGGCCCATGGCACGACCGGCAGCGGACAGCGAACCGCTTTCCAGGACCGCGAGAAAACTCCGGTACCAGTCCCAGTTAAGGGTGGTGTCAGTCAGGCTATGCATTTATTTATAGAGCCCATCGAATACTGGTCAATTTTCATTTAGCCGAGGATTCTGCACCCTGCAAGCTCTACCTCGGAAAAAGGAACCTTGTCATGCCACAAATAGCCCTGTTCGGCGCCGCCGGTGCCATCGGCCAAAGCATTGCCAGCGCCCTGCGCTCCCGGGGACAGAGCTATCGCGTGGTGGGCCGCAACGAAGCTGGGCTGATTCAGGCCTTCGGCGGTGATCCGTTGGCCGAGTGCGTCACCTGGGACCCCGAGCGGCCCGACTCGATCGAAGCCGCGGCGGCCGGGATCGACACCCTGATCTATCTGGTGGGGGTCAACTACTGGCAGTTCGAACTGCACCCGCAGTTGATGCGCAAGACCCTGGAGGGGGCAATCGCCGCCGGGGTGCGCAAGATCCTGCTGATCGGCACGGTGTATCCCTACGGTCTGGCCCAGGGCAATCCGGTGAGCGAAGACCACCCCCGCCAGCCAAACAGCTTCAAGGGGCGCATGCGCAAGGCCCAGGAAGACCTGCTGATGCAGGCACATGCCGACGGCCGCATCCAGGCTGCGGTGCTACGGCTAGCGGATTTCTACGGCCCGGGGGTGGACAAAAGCCTGCTGCACAACGCGTTTCAGGCCGCGGTTCAGGGCGGCACCGCAGACCTGGTCGGCCCCCTCGATCGGCCCCACGAGTTCGTCTTCGTGCCTGATGTGGGTCCGGTAGTCTGCCGGCTGATCGAACGCCCCGAAGCGTTCGGCAAGAGCTGGCACCTGGCGGGCGCCGGTGTCACCAGCCAGCGCGAGCTGATTGCCCAGATCCAGCACCAGAGCAACAGGCAACTCAAGTTGCGGGTGGTCGGCAAGACCCTGCTGCGTGTGCTGGGCCTGTTCAACCCCCTGCTGCGCGAGATGGTGGAGATGCACTACCTGATCAGCTCGCCGCTGATCCTCGACGACTCGGCCCTGCAACGCTTGATCGGTCCATTCCACAAGACCTCCTACGCCGAGGGTGTACGCCAGACATTGGCTGAGGCAGGCAACCGGCACCAGCCGTGAACAGGCTTCAGAAACTGAAGCGGTAACCGACATTGGCCGCCCAGGGCCGGTCGATGTTCGAGCCTTCGCTGGTCTCGACCTCGGCATACAGCTGATGGTTGCGAGTCAGCTCCCCGGCCATGCCAACCCCGGCATACCAGCCGCCGCCACTGCCATCGGGACGGCTGGCGATGCCGTTGGTGCGGACCTTGTTCTGCGCCGACAGATCCTCGATCCAGCCAGCCTTGAGGTAAGGCTGCAGACGCGTGCCGTTGTTCAACTGCAGCTCGCGACCGGCGCGGGCGCCAACGCGTACCTGGGTCGACAAGCCGTCACCAGGTTCCACCTGCAAGCCGTTATCCAGGCGATAGCTGTCCGAGCGGGCGTAGAGCATCGAGACCTGCGCTTGGGGCTCGACGAACCAGCGGTTGCCCAGGTCGATCTGTTTACCGACCTCCACCGACAGGCCAGCGCCTTTACTGCGTGAGCTTCCCGAGACTTTGGCACCGTCGGTGCCCCACACATCCAGGCGGTTGGACCAGCGGTTCAGGGTCAGCAAGGTGTCGGTGTACCAGCCGGAGTCATCCAGGTAAGTGGCATAACCCCCCAGGTGATAGCTGTCGAGCTTGCCGCTGCCCTCACCCTTGAAGTCCCGATCGGTTTGGCTGTAACCGGCCAATGCACCCACCACCAGCTGGCCCCCGGCAGTGTCGATCCGCGTATCGATGCCCAACTGCGTGCCCTGTACCCGCTGGGAAAAATCACGTCCTACGCCGTTGTCCAGGGACTGCTGCTGGCCGAACCCGCGGATCCACAGCCCCTGCTGGTCCGCCCCTTCGCGCAGCTCGCCGACCCGCTGCAGCAAGGTCGCGCGCTCGGCGTCCCAGGTGGCGCGCAGGCTGGCGATGGCGCTGCTGTTGACCGCCGCGCTGGCGCCGGTGGACAGGTTGTCCGGGCCGGGCGTCGGCTGAGTCCGGCCGACATTGAGCAAGTTCCAATTGCCCTGGGTATCGGCCTGCAGCGCGTAGCGGAAGGTTCCCACGTCCACCACCCCATCACGGTTGGCCAGGGTAAACGAGCCCGGGCCACCGGCACTTTGCACCAAGTTCGGGCTTTGCCCTTCGGCACTCGGTTCGACACCGGAGTTGCGAATCAGGATCTGGTTGCTGCCCATGACCTGGCCGTCGATGACCAGCCGATCGCCCTGCTGCCGGCCAAGATCGGTGTTCATGATGTAGAGGCCATCGCCCGCAAGGTCACCGCTCACCTGCAACTGCTTGAACGCCCCCGCCAACCCGGGATCAGCGAACTCCACCACGCCGTTGTTGGTCAACCCGGTGAGGGACGAGTCGCCACGCAGTAGCCAGGCGCTGCTGTCGTCCAGGGTCAGTTGGGTATCCCGCCCGCCGCCCTTGATCGCCCCGTCGAGGCTGGAATGATCGGCCAGCGACAGTTGCAGGCTGCCGGCGTCCACCAGCACGTCGCCCTGCAAGTGAGAGCGGACTGCATCGAGCTTCACAGCACCCGCCAGCACTCCGCTCGCACGGTCGGTGATCCACAACGCCGTGCCCGGCTGGCCGCCGCGGCGACCAATCAGGACGCTGTCGGTGAGGTGCGTGGTCAGGCCGCCACCATTGACCAGGATGCCCGCCCCGTCCTGGGTTTCAATCCGGCTGGCATTGACCTCGACGTTGTTCACCACACCGGTGAGCGTGGCGTAACTGAAGATGCCGTGGGCCTGTGCGCCACCGGTGCCCACGCTCGCGCCCTGGAACAGCGTGCTCGCATTGTTGCTGATGGACAGACCATAAGCCTGCTCGCCGGCAGTCAGCACATCGCTGTCGACAAGCTGCACACTGGCGCCCCGGCCAGAGGCAAACAAGCCATGGGCCAAGTCGCCGTGGGTGACGATGCGGCTGTCGTTGAGGGTGATGTTCGCCCCCGACAACCGTGCCAATGCCCCCACCGCACCAAGGCCCGACGTCTCGATCAGTGTTCCGCTGACATTGAATACCGCCCCTGGGCTGCCGCCGGTATCCGGCGATGCGTACAAGGCGTGAGCACTGTTGCCCTGGGTGCTGATGACCCCGCCGTCCATCGTGAACACACCGCCACGGTTATCGATGGCCAACGCCTGGGTGCCATGGGTTTCCAGGATACTGTTCTTGACGTCGACCCGAGTGTTGCTGCCTGGCATCCAGATCGCCGCACCGGAATCGGTGATGATGTGCACGTTATCCAGGTCGGCGCTGGCGCCGCTGGCATTGACGTTGATGCCGTAACCATTTTGCGTGGTGATCGTGGTGTTGCTCACCACCGCAGTGCCCCCCGGTTTCTGATACTGCGATGACAGGTAGATGCCATCGCCCTTGGCGTTGATCACGCCGTTGCTGAAGGTCAGGGAGGCGCTGGTCACACTCACCCCGCGCCCATTGCTGGCATTGACAGTGACCCGGTCGGCGCTGATGGAGGAGCCAAGCCCATCGACGGACATCGCCCCCAGGAAACCCTCGGAGTTGACGGTCACCCGGTCCAGTTGCACGGACACCCCGGCGGAGGCTGTGACGCCACGGGTGGAACCGGTCGAATGGGTGTTCAGGGTCATGTTCGAGGCCTGAATGACCGAGCCGTTGCCACTTGCGGACAACGCGTCAGCCTGGTTGCCCGAGGTGTCGATGGAGCCACCGGACAACTGTGCCTGGCCACCGGCAGTGACCGACACGCCACGGCTTTGAGAACCGCTGGTGGTGATCTGCGCATCGTTCAGTGTCAGCTGGCTGCCGGCACCTGTGGACACCGCGCCAGTGGCAAAGTCGGAGCCGCCGGTGGTGATGTTCACATCCGTCAGCGTGGCCTGGCCACCGGCTCCCACTTGAACCCCCACCACTACGGTGCTCGAGTCGTCCGCCGTGGCGTGGATCTCGTAGCCGCTGCCCTGCAACTGATTTTGCGCGCCGTTGACCCGCACCGCCGGCCCTGAGCCGCTGTGATCGACGCTCACACCATCCAGGGTCAGGGATTCACCTTGAGGCGAGGACAAGTCGATGCTTTCATACTCGCTCGCTTGAGCAGACTGAGCAGGAAGCGTCATCAGCGCCAGCGCTGAACTGATCGCCACATTCAGGATTTTCTTAACCAGGATCATGAGGGTCTCTGTGTTGTACAAAAGACCTGCATGATCGAATTGGGTGACCAACTAAAGAACAAGAACATCCTCAAATGTCCGAACATTAAGGATGTTCTTAACAAGCACCATGAACAGCTCTGTTCATCTCCTCGGTCACAACCGCAACCGCTGTGAGAACGCCTCAGAAATTCAAGCGATAACCGACATTCATCGCCCAGGGGCGGTCGACGCTTGAGCCTTCACTGGTCTCCAGGTCGACATACAGCTGATGGTTACGGGTCAGTTCCGCGGTCACCCCAGTGCCTGCGTACCAACCGCCACCACTGCCATCGGGGCGACTGCTGATGCCATTGGTGCGCACGGTGTTTTGCGCTGAAAGGTCCTCGATCCAGCCAGCCTTGAGATAAGGCTGCAGGCGCGTGCCGTTGTCCAACTGCAATGCACGGCCGGCACGGGCACCGGTACGCACCTGGGTCGACAAGCCGTCACCAGGCTCCACCTGCAAGCCGTTATCCAGGCGATAGCTGTCCGAGCGGGCGTAGAGCATCGAGACCTGCGCTTGAGGCTCGACGAACCAGCGGTTGCCCAGGTCGATCTGTTTACCGACCTCCACCGACAGGCCAGCGCCTTTACTGCGTGAGTTGCCCGAAACTTTGGCACCGTCGGTGCCCCACACATCCAGGCGGTTGGACCAGCGGTTCAGGGTCAGCAAGGTGTCGGTGTACCAGCCGGAGTCATCCAGGTAAGTGGCATAACCCCCCAGGTGATAGCTGTCGAGCTTGCCGCTGCCCTCACTCTTGAAGTCCCGGTCGGTTTGGCTGTAACCGGCCAATGCCCCCACCACCAGCTTGCCCCCGGCAGTGTCGATCCGCGTATCGATGCCCAGTTGCGTGCCCTGTACCCGCTGGGAAAAATCACGCCCTACGCCGTTGTCCAGGGACTGCTGCTGGCCGAACCCGCGGATCCACAGCCCCTGCTGGTCCGACCCTTCGCGCAGCTCGCCGACCCGCTGCAGCAAGGTCGCCCGCTCAGCATCCCAGGTGGCGCGCAGGCTGGCGATGGCGCTGCTGTTGACCGCCGCGCTGGCGCCGGTGGACAGGTTGTCCGGCCCGGGCGTCGGCTGAGTCCGGCCGACATTGACCAGGTTCCAATTGCCCTGGGTATCGGCATGCAACCCATAGCGATAGGTACCGGCATCCACCACCGCACCCCGGTTGGCCAGGGCGAACGAACCCGGGCCACCGGCGCTTTGCACCAGGGTCAGGCTTTGCCCCTCGGCCCCGGGTTCCGAGCCAGAGTTGCGCACCAGGATGTCGTTGTTGCCCATGACTTGGCCGCCGACGATCAGGCGGTCGCCCTGCTGCCGGCCGAGGTCGGTGTTCATGATGTAGTGGCCGTCGCCGGACAGGTCACCGGTGACCTGCAACTGCTTGAACGCTCCGGCCAGCCCGGGGTCGGCGAATTCCACCACGCCGTTGTTGCTCATCCGGGTCAGCACCGAGTCGCCGCGCAGGGTCCAGGCGCTGCTGTCGTCCAGGGTCAGCTGGGTGTCCTGGCTGCCACCCTTGATCGCTCCGTCGAGGCTGGAATGATCGGCCAGCGACAGTTGCAGGCTGCCGGCGTCCACCAGCACGTCGCCCTGCAAGTGAGAGCGGACTGCATCGAGCTTCACAGCACCCGCCAGCACTCCGTCCGTGCGATCGGTGATCCACAACGCCGTGCCCGGCTGGCCGCCGCTGCGACCAATCAGCACGCTGTCGGTGAAGCGCGTGGTCAGGCCGCCACCATTGACCAGAATGCCCGCCCCGTCCTGGGTTTCGATGCGGCTGGCATTGACCTCGACGTTGTTCACGACCCCGGCGCCAGTGGCGAAACTGACGATACCGTTGGCATTGGCGCCGCTGGTGCTCATGGTCGAGCCCTGGAACAGCGTGCTCGCATTGTTGCTGATGGCCAGACCGTGAGCCTGCTCACCAGCGGTCAATACATCGCTGTCGGTAAGCTGCACGCTGGCGCCACGCCCCGAGGCAAACAGGCCGTAGCCCAAGTCACCGTGGGTGACGATGCGGCTGTCGCTGAGGGTGATTTTCGCTCCCGACATCCGCGCCAGCGCACCCACCGCGCCGCGCCCCGAAGTCTCGATCAGGACCTTGCTGACATTGAACACCGCCCCTGGACTGTTACTGGTGTCAGGAGAGGCATACAGCGCATGAGCGTTGTTGCCCTGAGTCGTGATCCTCCCACCCTCCATGGTGAACACACCGCCACGGTTATCGATGGCCACCGCCTGGGTGCCCTGGGTTTCCAGGATGCTGTTCTTGACGTCGACCCGGGTGTTGTTGCCTGGCATCCAGATGGCACCGTTGTAGCTGCCCAGGGTGGTGATGTGCACGTTGTCCAGATCGGCAGCAGCGCCGTTGGCATTGACGTTGATACCGTAGCCATTTTGCGAGGTGATCGTAGTATTGCTCACCACCGCCGTGCCGCCCGGTTTCTGATAGAGACCGCTCAAGGTAATGCCATCGTCCTTGGCATCGATAGAGCCATTGCGAAAGATCAGGGAGGCGCTGGTCACACTCACCCCGCGCCCATTGCTGGCAGTGATATTGACGCGATTGGCGCCGATCTGGGAACCGATCCCATCAACGGACATCGCCCCAAAGGTACCCTGAGAATCGATGGTCACCTGATCCAGTTCGATAGAGGCGCCGTCTGCAGCACGAGCGGCAGTGCCAGAGTACGCAGCGTTGCTGGTGAGCGTCAGGTTCGACGCCTGGATACGGGAGCCGTTGCCACTGGCGTATAACCCCTCGGCCTGGTTGCCCGAGGTGCTGATGGAGCCACCGGACAACTGTGCCTGGCCACCGGCAGTGACCGACACGCCACGGCTTTGAGAACCGCTGGTGGTGATCTGCACATTGTTCAGCGTCAGCTGGCTGCCAGCACCGGTGGACACCGCGCCAGTGGCAAAGTCGGAGCCGCCGGTGGTGATGGTCACATCCGACAACGTGGCTTTGCCGCCAGCCTCGACTTGCACGCCGACCACCGCGTTGCCCGGGCCGCCGGCCGTGGCATGGATTTCGTAGCCTGTACCCTGCAGCTGGTTCTGCGAGCCGCTGACGCGCACCGCCGGGCCTGTTCCCGAGTGCTCGACACGAACGTCATCCAGGGTCAGGGATTCGCCCTGAGGAGAAGAAAGATCAATATTTCCATAATCGATCGCCTGAACGGATTGAGCTGAAAGTGCCATCAGCGACAATGCCGAACTGACCGCCACGCTTATCGTCTTCTTAACCAGAACCATAACTTTAAAGCCTTTGTGTTAGAGCACAAGAGGCGTTAAGGATCGAGCTAATAGAAAAACTAACAAATGAGAATCTTCTTAAAGCACATCCATTAAGAATATTCTGAACAAGGCAATAGCTAGTTATCTTTACCATGGGCCAATGCATACAAACGCCCATCTATCGCCGTTCACCAATCACTTTGCCGGGGCGCATATCCCGGTGGCCCTGCTGCGCCTGTTCATGTTCAGCCTGCTGTCCTGCATCTTGGTCATCGCCGGCTTCATGATTCATTGGTCACTGAATGAAACACTCTCCAACTATCGCCGACAGATGAACGCCGCAGCATTTAACGCACAGCAGTTCTTCAATCAACGAGAGAACCTGTTGAAAGCCATTTCCTCTTCAGCCGTGCGCACTCTAGATGATCGCCTTACTTCAGACCCCGACAACTTCCCTACAAGTAACAACCAGTTACGTATATTGCCATTAAGCACCGATAACCAATTGCATCGCTGGGCCTTGATCCTCACTGCCCGGGACTTAGTGGAAATCGATAGCACCCATAGCCAGCTGCTGTACCTGGCACCGGACCAGGAGAGCATCCGCACGCTCTATGAGCCCGGGGACGCCTACAGCACCGGCAGGTTGCCACGCAGGATCAACGACCAATGGCTGAAGCACCTCGACCAGCGCGCCGCGCAAAACCTCCTGTCGCGCCATCCGGAGGCCCGTACCTTGTGGTCCTGGACCTCCAGCGGCACCTCCAAGCAGGTGTACCTGCTGCGCCCGGTGGACGAACAGCATGCCGCCGATGGCTGGCTTGGCCTGGAGCTCAACGAGATCGACCTGGCCCTCGATCCCCTGGGGCTCCATCAGGGCAAATACGCGCTCTACGACGCCGCCGGGGCGGTGGTGCTGCACAGTGCTTCCTGGGAG
Organism: Pseudomonas sp. Fl5BN2; assembly: GCF_009908205.1. Classification (NCBI taxonomy): domain Bacteria; kingdom Pseudomonadati; phylum Pseudomonadota; class Gammaproteobacteria; order Pseudomonadales; family Pseudomonadaceae; genus Pseudomonas; species Pseudomonas sp. Fl5BN2. The sequence continues at coordinate 47,122 of NZ_JAAARL010000014.1, forward strand.
GTGCCTGAGACCCTGTCGCGCTTCCAGGCCGATGAAGACTCCTTTGGCTTGCATCGGCTACGCGGACTGCCCGACTACATCGTGCTCAACAAGTCGGTGGGCAACGCCGGCTGGCGCCTGGTGTACTACGCACCCGTCAGCCAGTTGCTGCAAGACAGCTCGCGCGCCCTGTACACCACGGGCCTGATCATCCTTGTGCTGTTCGCTGCGATCTTTCTCGGCGCGCGCTACATCCGCCTGCGCCTGGTAGAACCCGCCGTGCGCCATTACAGCGCCCTGACCGACAGCGTCTCGCTCAATCGCCGCTTCATTGAAGTGGCGCCAGTGGGCCTGTGCCTGATGCGCCGCGACAACGGCCGGCTGATCCTGTCCAACGAAACGGGCCGTCGCTGGCTGGCCTCGGTTCCCGACCTGCGGGAGCGGATCCTCGGCGATCCGCACACGCGCGTGCATGCCATCGACCATGCCCTGGCCGATGGCACGTTCATTCAACTGACCTGTGCGCCTACCGGCTACAACGGCATCGCAGCGGTGCTGTGTTGCATCAGTGACGTCACCGACTTCAAGCTGGCCGAACAGTCGCTGCTCCAGGCCAAGAGCCTGTCGGACCAGGCCAACCGTGAAAAGACCCTGTTCCTGAGTACCCTCAGCCATGAAGTCCGCACCCCCATGTACGGCATCCTCGGCTCCCTGGAAATGCTCCGCACCACCGAGTTGAGCCTTGAACAAAACGACTATCTGGAGGCCACCCAGCAAGCCTCCTCGGCCTTGATGCGGACCATCAACGACACCCTGGACATGTCCCTCATCGAGTCCGGGCGACTGAGCCTGAGCAGTGCGCCCTTCTCTCCGGTGCGGCTGGTGGAAGAAGTCGCCTTCAGCTACTCGGCCCGCGCCCGCAGCAAAGGCCTGCGCCTATACGTGACCCTGGACCCCGGCACCCCGGACATGGTCATCGGCGACGGCGGGCGTATTCGGCAGATCCTCAATAACCTGGTGAGCAACGCGATCAAATTCACCGAGTCCGGCCATGTGATCCTGCGCCTGTACTGCCAGGCCGACAGCAGCGCGGATACTCGCCTGCGCTTCCAGGTGGTCGACACCGGCCCGGGCATCGCCCCCGAGTACCACGCCAGTCTGTTCGAGCCGTATTACCGGGTACCCAGCTGGCTGAGCCAGAAGTCCTCCGGCACCGGCCTGGGCCTGGCCATCTGTGAACGGCTGGCACTGATGATGAACGGTTCGCTGGCGGCCACCAGCGAGCTGGGGCTGGGCTCCAGCTTCAGTCTCAGCCTGGCACTGGACTACTGCGCGGCGTCCTCGGAGATAGAGATACAGCGCCTGGGAGTCACACCGGTGTATGTCCGCGGTGATATCCAGGAAATGGTGCTCAACCTCTGTCTGTGGTTGCGCCGCTGGGGCGCCCTGGCCATTCCCTACACTGCGGACAAGGGCCCGGCGCCCCAGCCTTCGGTGCTGGTGGATGCCTTCCTCGGAGAGCCCAAGCCGATTACCTGGGCCGGCCCGCGAGTGGTCATGCACGCCCCGGGCATGGGCCCGGCGGCGCGCCAGAACACCGACAGCTGGATCGCCCGGACCTTCAGCCTCGACAGCCTGCGTGAAGCCGTGGCCCAGGCGCAGAACGGCATCGTCACGCAGATGCGCTTTTCACCTCCCGTTGGCCTGGCCCCCCGCCTGGAACTCAGTCTGCTGGCGGTGGATGACAGCCCCCTGGCCCTGCAGGTGATCGGCCAGCAGAGCAAGTACCTGGGCAACCGGGTGGTGGCCAGCGCCAGCGCCGTCGAGGCCCTGAAACGCAGCGACCTGCTGTCCTTCGATGCCGTCCTGACCGACTTGCAAATGGAACACATGGATGGCCTTTCATTTGCCCTGGCCCTGCGTGAGCGAGGGTTCGACGGACCGATCATCGGCATCACCGGCGAGCTTTCACCCGCGCTGCGCAGTCGCTGCGAGTCGGCCGGGATCCGCCACCTGCTAATCAAGCCGGTACCTCTGGATGCACTGTGTGAGGTACTCCAATCCGTCAAGAGGAAAGTGATGTGAACTTGCCCAAGGGAATCCGTGTACTAGTGCTGGACGACCACCCGATCCAGTGCATGAAGGTCAAGCAATTGCTCGAGGAGGCCGGCTTCGGTCCGGTGGATACCACCCTGGATGCGCGCCAGGCACTGGCCATGCTGCACCAGCAGGTCTACGACCTGGTGCTGGTCGACCTGCATATGCCGGAAATGGATGGCGTCCAGTTCATCAATGCCCTGACCGGCGTCGAGCGCGTGCCGATCCTGGCCATCGTCTCATCCTGTTCCCGACGCCTGATGAACAGCGTCAGCCTGATGGCCAAGGAAAAAGGCCTGGCAGTGCTGGGCACCTTCCCCAAGCCTCTGGAGGACGTGCACGTTCGAGAGATCTGCCGGATCATCGGCAGTGGCCATCGACTGCCCTCACGGATCAAGCCGGAAAGCGAAACAGTCTTCGATCGCCAGACCTTGGAACGGGCCATCGAACGGCGCGAACTGCAGGCTCGTTTCCAGCCGCGGCGCTCACTGTCCAGCGGCAAGATCGTCGGCGCCGAGGCCCTGGTGCGCTGGCACAACCCGTCCTTCGGCCTGCTGATGCCGGATTCGTTCCTGGGCTCCATCAGCCGCCATCATCTGGAGCGCGACCTGCTGTTCCTGATGCTCGACGATGCGATCCTTGCGCAAAAGAATTGGCACGCCCTCGGCCACCGGATTACCGTGTCGGTGAATTTGCCCACCGGCCTGCTGGATGACCCGGAGCTGCCGGACCTGTTGCAGCAGGTGACCTGCGCTTCAGGGCTGGCCACCAGCGACATCTGTTTTGAACTGCTGGAAACCGAACGCCCCCTGGCCCCGGGCCAATACCACATGGGCGCCAGTCGCCTGCGCCTGAAAGGCTTCGGCCTGGCCCAGGACGACTTCGGCATGGGCTACAGTTCAATCTATAGCCTGATCTCGACGCCCTTTACCGAGATGAAGATCGATCGCCACTTCGTCCACGGCGCGGCGGCCGACGAATCGCGGGCCGCGGCGCTGGTGGCAGCGGTGCAACTGGGCCGCCAACTAGGCCTCGAAGTGGTCGCAGAAGGAGTAGAATCTGCCCGTGACCTGGAATTCTTGCGCCAGATCGGCTGCGACAGCGCCCAGGGCTTTCTGATTTCCACCGCATTGGAGCTGGACGCTTTCTCTCAACTGCTGGGATGCAGTATCAACCCACCCTTTTCTCCACCGACTCGGCCTGCCTCTCCTCCCACATGCCAGACATCCCGCTACGCCGCATCGCGCAAAACTCCCGGCGGCTGAACCTCGCCCTGTTCGGTATCCTGCCGCTGCTGTTGATCATGGGCGGTGCTCTGTTCTTGGGATTCCAACGAATCATCAGCCAGGAACAAGAGCGGATCTCATTCGACTTCACGCTGCTTGCCCACTACATGGACGAGCAGGAAGCGCTGCTCAAGCGCCTGAACAAGGAGCACATGCTTGAAGAAAGCCGCTCCCGACGGGATTCGTCGAGCATCTTTCACCTCATGGATCAACAAAACGCCTTGGGTGCCACGTTGTTTCAAGGCACCCCATCGCCCGTGGATACACCGTTCACCCTGGTCTGCGAGGACTTGACTCACTGCCCCCTGGAAAGCGAATCGGCGGTCGGTTTCGGACGCTACCTGTCCGATTTGTATTCCAGCTTCTGGATACACTCGAACTTTCCGGCTTCACCCCTGATGGTGGTGGATGCAAGCAAAGGCACCAGCTACACCATACCAACGGTGGGCAGCACCCAGCCCAGGTTGCCCGCACCCCTGGTGATGGCGACCATCGCCGCAGTCCGCGCCAACGCCACCGGGCTCCAGGAAATTCGCTGGGTCCGGCTCCGAGGCTTTCCCGAGCAGCTGGTAGCCATCACCCCGCTGCACAACATCACCATGAAAGACCGCGGCGATGCCGGCATCGCCTACGCCGTGACTCTCACCCACCGCGACCGCCTCAACGTGCTCTCACGGGCGCAGCAGGACCACTACTACGACGCCTTCTGGCTGGAAAGCCAGCACGATGGGCTATTGCTGGGGGAGCGGCCGCAGCCGATCAATCTCGACAGGGGGGTCAACTACCAGCCCCAAGGCCTGATTTTTCGGGTCGACGATGATAAGGGGACCCGCACCGGCTACTACATGCTGTCCTATCAGAACCTGTTTCTGGGGCACAACAACTGGCTACTGGCGGTGAGCCTGGCCCTGATGCTGATCAGCCCCCTGGCCGGCTGGGCCTATGTGCGCTGGTTCCAGCGCCGAGTGATTGCCCCCGCCCAGCGGGCCCATGCGGAGATCGTCGAAAGCGACCAGTTCAGCCGAGCCCTGCTGGAAACCACCCCGGTCGCCCTTTGTGTACTCAGCCGTGAGACCAGCCGAATCGTCTTCGCCAACACCCTGACACTCAAGTGGTTCGATACCCAGGTGGGCCAGAACCTCAATGACACTGGCCTGGATGCCCCCCTGATGGAGCGGATCCGCCAGGCCAGGGCTCCGGGCGAGATCGAGAACTACCAGAGCTTCGACGGCCGCTCCTTCTACATCGCCTATGCACCGACCCGCTACCGCAATCAGGATGTGGTGATCTGCGCCTTCGCCGACCTCAGCGTGCGGGCCCACATGGAACAGCAGCTGACCCAGGCCAAGCAGGCTGCGGATAAGGCCAACGGCGCCAAGTCGATGTTCCTCGCCACCATGAGCCACGAGATCCGCACCCCACTCTACGGCGTCCTTGGCTCCCTGGAGCTGATGGGACTGAGCGATCTGGACCAGGCACAGCGGCAATTGCTCGAGCGCATCCAGGTGTCCTCCGGGCTGCTGCTGCAGATCATCAGCGACATCCTCGACATCACCAAGATCGAGTCCGGGCAACTGTCCCTGAACGGCCAGGCCTTCGACCCCCGGGCCCTGGTCCAAGGCTGCGTCGCATCCTTTGTCGATCGGGCCCGGAACAAGGACCTGCTGCTGTTCTCCTGTGTCGACCCGACATTGCCTGCGACCCTCTCAGGGGATCCCGGACGCATCAGCCAGCTCCTCAATAACCTGATCAGCAATGCGGTCAAGTTCACCCACTCGGGGCACATCATCGTCCGTGCCCGTGCCGAACCTGGGTGTGACGGCCATGTGCGGATGTTGCTGCAAGTGGCCGACACCGGTATCGGCATCGGCAAAGAAGAACAGGAGCAACTGTTCATGCCCTTCTATCAGATCGATGCACACTCCCACACCGTGCACGGTGCCGGCCTGGGCCTGTCGATCTGCGCCAAGCTGGCGAAGCTGATGGGCAGCGAGATCCACCTGACCAGCGAGCTTGGGCTGGGCAGCAGCTTCTCCATGAGCCTGGAGTTGCCCCTGGTCGAAGGCGTCCTGCCAGCACGCCAGCCTGACCTCGCCGGCGCCCGGGTCTACGTCCAGAGCCCCCACCACGAATTGACCGCCAACCTGTGTCAGTGGCTGGAAAAATGGGGCGCCAGAACCAGCCCCGTTGAAGGCTCGCCCCTCGATGACGAGAGTCGCGGGATCCTCCTCAACCTGTTCGACAGCCACCCGGGCAAGCCGGAACGATGGGACCCAGGGCTCACCGTAATCAACCTGGGCGACCGCACTGACAACGGCCACAAAAGCCAGACCGACGCCTGCGACTTTTATGCCATTGGCCTGCTTATCGAGCGCACCCTGCGCGGCGAGCCGGACATGCTCCCCGCCAGCCGGGTTCCAGGCCTGCAGAACAACAACCTGCCGGCCTTGTGCCTGAACGTGCTGATCGCCGAAGACAACCAGATCAACCAGGCAACCCTAAGTCACCAGCTCAAGCAACTGGGCTGCCAGACCACCCTCGCCGTCGATGGTGCCGAAGCCCTCGAACTGTGGCAGATCGGCAACTACGACCTGCTACTGACGGACGTCAACATGCCGCGCATGAACGGTTATGAACTGACCAGCAAGTTGCGCCTCTCGGGGGATGACCGCCCCATCATCGGCGTCACCGCCAACGCCATGAGCGACGAGGAAAAGCGCTGCCGGGCCTCTGGAATGGATGCCTGGCTGGTCAAGCCAGTGCAGTTGCGCACGCTGTGGAATTGCCTGGCGCCGCTCTCGGGCATCGACCTGCAGGACTGCTCCATGCCTTCTGCCCGTAGCCCCCAGCCAGACAGCCTGCCCGATGATTTTCGCCAACTGTTTGTCAGCACCATGACCCAGGACCTCGAAAAACTGCGCCTGGCCATTGATGAGCAGCAACACGAACGCATCTTCTACCTCTTGCACCGCATTCGCGGATCGCTGGCGGTAGCAGGCTTCGAGTCATTGATTGAGCAGGTCGATGCCCTGGGAGAAAGCCTGCGCGACGACGGCCTGACCGCCGCTACCCACGCAGGCAGCCTGACCCTGATCAACCTGTTGCACAGCATCAGCCAATCAGACTGAGTCCCTGGGCAACCCGTACTTCCTAGCATTCCCTTTGAAAATGGATCGTGTCCCAATGAAAAAAATACGAGTGGTACTGGCCGACGATCATCCCCTGGTGCTCGCTGCCGTCAGGGACCTGTTGCACAAGACCTTGCAATACGAGGTGGTGGCTGCCGTCACCACCCCCAGTGCACTGATCCAGCAACTGTCGGACGACCCGAGGATCGACGTGGTGATCACTGATTACTTCATGGAGGGCGACGAAAAATTCGGCGACGGCATTCGTCTGGTGACCTACCTGACCCGCCACTTCCCACGGGTCCAGGTGCTGGTGCTGACGATGATGTCCAACCCGATGATCGTCGCCGCACTGTATGACATCGGCGTGCGCTCGGTGCTGCTCAAGCGCCACGACATGAGCGAGCTGCTCAGCGCCCTGGAGAGCGTCAGGCTGGGGCGTATCCACTACCCGCCAAGCCTTGAACAGAACGAGCACCATCGCAGCCCGGTGCGCTCCATGGCCGACGGCCTGAACAGCCTGACCCCCAAGGAATATGAAGTGCTGCGGCACTTCGTGCGCGGTGAGTCGATGATGCAGATCGCCGCCAACCTCAAGCGCAGCGTCAAGACCGTCAGCGCACAGAAGATCTCGGCAATCCGCAAGCTCAATCTGGACAGCGACCAGGCGTTGGTCGCGTTCTGCCTGGAGTCCGGTGAGTTCCAATAATCGTCCGGGGCAGCACCTAGGGCTTGGGCTGGGGTAGCGCCCGGGTCAGGCGTTCGAGCTTCTGCGCCGGGCTCAACTGCAACCATTGTCCATGCTGCACCGCAGGGAAATCGCAGTCGAGGTACTCCGGCGGTTCGGTCCCTTCCCAATAGTCCATGTTCAGACTGCCACACTGCCCACACTTGGGCTTGGTCAACAGGCCAAAGGACTGGCCCTGGGAGTCGTTGTCACAGGCGACGCCAAACACCCGCCGTAGCAGGTTCGCACGCCGGGTCGCGCTGCCCCCCTGGCCCTGCAGCAGTTGCTCCAGCAAGCCATCGACTTGGGCATAGACGTCATCGTTCAGCGCATCGAGGAACACCGTCTCACCCGACGCACTGCGCATCAGCAACGCGCCATAGCTGCCTGGCAGCATCTCGGGAGCCTTGAAGCGGTGCCCGCAGTCGGCGCAAACATAGGTGTACAAATAAAACTTCATGGCTCTACCGGAGTGATCATCTGTGGAGTGAGTATTTCATTGAAGTTATCCAAGACCGCGTGATTGACGCCTCCAGGATCTCGTTCGGAACCGAAGCGGATCACATTGTAACCCTGGTCGCCGGCATCCACGCCGATCTGCTGGGTCTTGGCGCTGATCGGGCCACCGTTGTAGCCCCACTCCTTGGCCACGGCCGGGTCGGTCAAGTCCAGTACCTTAGCCTTGCTGGCATTCACATTGAAGCGAATGCCATGGGTCGGCGTGGCGCCGTGGTGCGCCAGTTCGGCCAGGGGCGTGGTCGGGCTTTCACCGACGTAGAACGCCGCGCCAAAACGGCTGTTGGGGTTGAGGAACTTGGGGTCGATACCGCTGAGTACGCCCTGGGCCGCCCCGGGGTTGGTGGTGACGTGGTACACCGTGGCCTCAGGCGGTGGCGGACGCTTGCCCGCGCCGGCCATTTTCGGCCCCAGGCCCAGCAGTGCCATGCCCGCCGCGCCTTGCAGCAGGTCGCGATAGCCCGGCCCCAGGCGATCGCCCAGGTCCCCCAACAAGCCCATGCCGACAAAGGCCGCGCCGGTCACTGCGGCGAACCCGGCGAACACCGCCAGGCCGGTAAAGGCCGCCAGCACTCCGGCACCGAGCAACGCCCCGAGGCCGAGCACCTCAAGTCCGGTGTGCATCCAGCTGTCCAGATCGAAAACAAACGCCACCTGCACACTCGGCCCGCCAATCAAGGTGTTCTCGCTGCCACTCTTGATATGCGCGCCACAGACCATCTTGCTTTGCAGACGCGCAGCGGGCTTGCCGTTGATGGTGACCTTGGCACTGCCCTCGGCGATCAGCACCGGCATGGGCAGGTAGGGATGGTTGAACGGCAAGCCGCTGCAGGACGAGGACATGTCGGCCCCGGCGCGCATCGCATTGCGCCCGTTGATGAAAACATTGACGCTGCCCTCCACCAGCACCCCGGTGCCGGGTTCGGGCAGGTTGAAGATCGTGCTCAGGCCCTTGACGATCTGGAACATCGACAAGCCGCCCGCCGCCACCGAGCCGGCCAGGACCACCGCCGCCAAGCCCCCGGTGACGGCGCTAGCGCCGATGATCGCGGCGCCGATCAAGGCTCCGGCCACCGCACCGGCAACCATCGCCGCGACCCCGAAGCCGTGGGCGATTTCATCGCCCAGGCGTGCTGCTGACAGTGCATCCATTGCGTTTATCTGACTCTCGTCCTGAAGCACTCGCCCGTGTTGCGAGTGGAAACCGCGCGAAGAGTACCTCTCTGGCCAGCATTGAATAACCCGCCAGGCGAAAAAACTCAGGGCAGGAAATGCTGGCGACCAGCAACAATGGCCCGCCAGGCGTTCAACCCCGCACGCTGCTTACCGCGGCTGCGGTTCCGGAATCGCCAGGCGGCTGGTGGCCTTGACCTCCCGCAGCGCCAGGCTCGACTGGATCGAGGCAATGCCCGGCTGGCGCCGCAGTACGTGCTCGACAAAATCGCTGTAGCTGTCCAGGTCCTGGGCCAGCACCTGCAGCAGGTAATCGGCGTCGCCGGTGATCTTGTGGCAGGACTGCACCTCGGGCAGGCGCATGATCACCGTCTCGAAATCGTCCGGGGTCTGGTCGGAATGGGTGGCGAACCGCACATGGACGAAGGCCAGGATGTCCAGCCCCAGCAGGCGCCGGTCGAGGTTGGCCTGGTAGTCCCTGATCACCCCCTCTTCCTCCAGGCGCTTGCGCCGCCGCCAGCAGGGGGTAAGGCTCAGGGACAGGCGCTCGCTGAGCTCGGCGTTGGAAATGCTTGCGTCCTGCTGCAACAGCGCAAGAATCGCCAGGTCGGTGTCGTCGAGATTAACCTTGCGAGTCATTTTTTTCACAATCAGCCACCAACGAGGAAAATATTACCCAAAACTCTACGTTCATCCGAATAAAAAGCAAAGAAATCGCAGCCATGCCGGAACAAACTATTTGCACCGGACAATAACAATGGATGCGTTCAGCATGCTTACCGTCTTCAGCGAATCCCACCGCCTGCACCATGGCACCGAATTGAAGGATGGCGTGCTCAAGCCCTCCTTCGAGCAGCCCAGCCGCGCCGACACCGTACGGGACCGGGTCCGCCACGTGGGGCTTGGCGAGATCATCGGGCCGCGGCGCTTCGACCGTGCGTGCTACGTGGCCGCCCACAGCGAGCGTTACGTCACCTTCCTGGAACACGCCTGGAGCGAATGGACCGCCACCGGCCGCCGCCACGACGCCCTGCCCCTGGTGTGGCCAGTGCGCGACCTGGCCAACCAGCAAGTGCCCGAGTTCATTGACGGCAAGCTGGGCTTCTTCGCCATGGACGCCGGCTCGCCGATCACCGCCACCACCTGGGACGCGGTGCGCACCAGCGCCGATATCGCCCTCACCGCCCTGGCGCTGATCGACGAAGGCCAGGACAGCGCCTTCGCCCTGTGCCGCCCGCCCGGGCATCATGCCGCACGGGAATACATGGGCGGCTACTGCTACCTGAACAACGCCGCCATCGCCGCGCAGCACGCCATCACCCAGGGCGCCAAGCGGGTGGCGGTGCTAGACGTGGACTTCCACCACGGCAACGGCACCCAGAACATTTTCTATGACCGCGGCGACGTGTTCTTCGTCTCGCTGCACGGCGACCCAGCCGTGTCCTACCCCTACTTCTCGGGCCATGCCAGCGAGCGCGGCACCGGGGCCGGCGAAGGTTGCAACCTGAACCTGCCCCTGCCGAAGAACACCACCTGGCAGCACTATCGCCAAGCCCTGGAACTGGCCTGCCAGCAACTGCGGGCCTTCGCTCCCGAGCTGCTGGTGGTATCCCTGGGCGTGGACACCTTCAAGGACGACCCCATCAGCCACTTCCTTCTGGAAAGCGAGGATTTCCTCGGCATGGGCCAGCTCATCGCCACGGTGGGCACGCCCACTCTGTTCGTGATGGAAGGCGGCTACATGGTGGATGAGATCGGCATCAACGCGGTCAATGTGCTGCACGGCCATGCCAACCGCTAGCGCGCGACCGGCGCGCTCCCACGCAGTGTTCAACGTTCCGACCGAGAGGGAAATCAACATGACCTTGTTTATCGATGTGGATCAGGCCGCGGCGCTGTATTCGCGCCTGGGGGTCGCCCGGGCGATCCGTGAAATGGCCGGCTATATCCAGGCCGACTACCTGCGCTGGCAGGCCTTCGAAAAGTCCCCGCGCACCGCCAACCATTCGCCCACCGGGGTCATCGAACTGATGCCCGCCGACGATGGCCAGCAGTACGCGTTCAAGTACGTCAACGGCCACCCCGGCAACCCCGCCCAACAGTTGCTGACGGTCATGGCCTTCGGCGTGCTGGCCGAGGTGGACAGCGGCTACCCGGTGCTGCTCAGCGAACTGACCCTGACCACCGCGGTGCGCACCGCCGCCACCTCGGCCCTGGTGGCCCGGGCCCTGGCGCGCCCGGACAGCCGCAGCATGGCGCTGATCGGCAATGGCGCCCAGAGCGAGTTCCAGGCCATCGCCTTCCACGACATGCTCGGCATCGATGAGCTGCGGATCTTCGACATCGACCCGGCCGCCTCGCGCAAGCTGCAACACAACCTGCACGCCTGGCCGGGGCTCAAGGTGCGCATCGCCGAGTCGGTGGCCGATGCGGTCAAGGGGGCCGACATTGTCACCACGGTGACCGCGGACAAGGCCTACGCCACCATCCTCACCCCGGAGCTGATCGAGCCTGGCATGCACCTCAATGCCGTGGGCGGCGACTGCCCGGGCAAGACCGAACTGCACGCCGAGATCCTGCGCAACGCCCGGGTGATCGTCGAGTTCGAGCCACAGACGCGCATCGAGGGTGATATCCAACAGTTGCCGGCAGACTTTGCGGTGAGCGAATACTTCCGCATCGCCCAGGGCCTGGAGCCGGGCCGCGAGCATGCCCGGCAAGTCACGGTGTTCGACTCGGTGGGCTTTGCCCTGGAGGACTTCTCGTCCCTGCGCTACCTGCACGACCTGGCGCGCGAACACGGGATTGGCGAGCAGATCCACCTGGTGCCGACCCCGGCCAACATCAAGGACCTGTTCCAACTGATCGACCAGAGCCCCGAAGCTGCGACAGACGCCCCGCGCCGACTGGCCACGGGCTGAGACAACACCCCCACGGCCGCTGCACAGGGAAACGCCTCGTGCCCCTGTGCAGCGGCCCAACCCGAACCGGTTGCGCCACCCCGACCTGTAACCACAGCGCGCAGCCCCAGCCACCTTCCACTGCGAAAACTCGACAACTATAAAATCAAGAGGTTTTGTGATGACTCCAGATACCCTCGGGGCCCCTGCGCGCCCCGCGCTGCAACGCACCCTGCATAACCGTCATATCCAGCTCATGGCCATGGGCGGCGCCATCGGCACCGGCCTGTTCATGGGCTCGGGCAAGATCATCGCCATGTCCGGCACCTCGATCATCCTGATCTACATGATCATCGGCCTGTTCGTGTACCTGGTGATGCGCGCCATGGGCGAACTGCTGCTGTCGAACCTGCAATTCAAGAGCTTCGCCGACTTTGCCGGCGCCTACCTGGGGCCGCGCGCGGCGTTCTTTCTCGGCTGGTCCTACTGGCTGAGCTGGAGCGTGGCGGTGGTGGGCGATGCAGTGGTGGTGGGCGGTTTCTTCCAGTACTGGTTCCCCGGGGTGCCGGCCTGGATGCCCGCCATCAGCATGATGCTGACCCTGTTCGCCCTCAACGTGCTGACGGTACGGCTGTTCGGCGAAGTGGAGTTCTGGTTCGCCATCATCAAGATCATCGCCGTGCTCACCCTGATCGGCGTCAGCCTGGTGCTGATCGCCAGTTCCTTCGTCTCGCCCTCCGGCGTGACCGCCTCGCTGGGCCACCTGCTGGACCGGCAAGCGGCCTTTCCCAACGGCCTGTTGGGCTTCTTCGCCGGGTTCCAGATGGCGATCTTCTCCTTCGCCGGCACCGAGCTGATCGGCACTGCCGCCGCGGAAACCCGCGACCCCCACCACACTCTGCCCAAGGCCATCAACGCCATACCGCTGCGGATCATCCTGTTCTACGTACTGGCCCTGGCCAGCATCATCGCCGTGACCTCCTGGCAGCAGGTGTCGCCGAGCAAGAGCCCCTTCGTCGAACTGTTCCTGATTGCCGGCTTCCCGGCGGCGGCGGGCATGGTCAACTTCGTGGTGCTGACCTCCGCCGCGTCCTCGGCCAACAGCGGCGTGTTCTCCGCCAGCCGCATGCTCTTCGGCCTGGCCGACCAGGGCAACGCCCCCCGCGTGTTCAAGCGCCTGTCGGGCCAGAGCGTGCCGGTCATCAGCCTGAGCTTCACCACCCTGCTGATGCTGGTGGGGGCCCTGCTGCTGTACGTAGTGCCCGAAGTGATGACCGCCTTTACCCTGGTGTCCACGGTGTCGGCGATCCTGGTGATCTTTACCTGGTCGACGATTCTCGCCTCCTACATCGCGTACCGCCGCAAGCACCCGGAACTGCACGCCCGCTCCCGCTACAAGATGCCCGGCGGCGTGCCCATGGCCTGGTTTGCCCTGGCCTTCCTGCTGTTCGTCCTCGGCCTGCTGGCCCTGCGCCCGGACACCCGCCTGGCGCTGTGCGTGATGCCGGCGTGGTTTGTCTGGCTGGGGATTGCCTATCGCCTCACGGCCGGGCGCAAGGGGCGGGTTCATGGTCAGGCGGCATACCCGCGCTGAAGCGAGACAGTGCCAAGGATGGCACTTGCGCCAACGGCACAGGACGCAAAAACATCGACACACACCCTGCGGGCTTGCTCTACTTCCGCGCCATCCATGTCGCCAGGGAGTGCCAGCATGCAAGTCGCAGAACCCAGTTTTAAAGAAGTCTTGCGCAAGAGTCTCAATCGCGTACTCACCTACTGGGGCCAGATTGGCACAGTCATGGGCTTGGGCGCCGCCGGCTTGGGGTTGATCAGCCTGTACATGTACACCCGAGCAATTGGTCGCACCGACCTGTTCATGGCATCGGTCGATGCGAAATCGGCACTGGTGATCTGGCTGGTCATCGTGCTGGTGCTCATGAGCATGTTTGTGTTTCTGCTAACCGTCACCTCCCTGCTGTTCGGGATATCCACCAGCCTGTTTCACAGAACCCCGGAACGCCTGAAGGATGTGGTGTTGTGGCTGATTCCTCCGTTCCTGGTGGGATTCTCGGGATATGTCTTTATCATTTATTACGATCCTGGCTGGCTGCCGGAGTGGCAATCCCTGCTTGTGCTGCTGGCGCTGTTTCTGCTCAGTTGCGGAGGCCTGCTGTCACGCCCTGGATTCAAACAGCTGATCAAAGAAAACCTGACGCCCACCAGAGACAAAACTGACTTTCTAGTGGTGTTGATGATCTGTCTGCTGGGCACGTTCTGCGCGGCTGTTATCCCCATCCTGGTGATACTCAATGCCTACGTGAACGAAGTGAGCAGTGACTCTCCACACTACGTGGCAGTGTTGACGCTGCTGATACTGGTCCTGACGTTGCTGCCGGTGGTGATTTTCTACCGCAAGATCGGAAGCCTCTACAAACGGGTCCTGTATTCAGCCCTGTCGGTGGTAATGATTGCCCTGGCGGTTCTGTTTGTACTGCCCGGGGCCATGAGCCAGATCACCTACAAAGCGGCCGGGGGGCTGGATGTGCGGCAGGACGGAATCGAACGCTTCGTCCTGCTGGACGATCTCGAACTGCATGACCTGGACCCGCTGATGTGGAGTACCCGCCTGACCTCGCAGCGCCACCTGGAGATCCAGGGCTTTCAGCTGTTCTCTTTCGGTGAAACGCTGTTGATCTGTCCCAAGGGGCTACGCAGCTTACGGCTCAACCAGATGCACACCTATACCCGCCACTGCATCAAAACCCGCAACAGCGCAGTGAGCCGCAAACCGCCAGGCCCGCTGTACATCTCTAAACCGGCCTGTGCCAGCCTGGCGCCCCCTGCGGCATGCTGGAAGCCGCAGGGGTCCTGACCCTCACACTCTGACGGCCTGCAACACCGAGGCGTAGTTGGCCACCGCCATGCCGCCCATGTTGAACAGCAGGCCGAACTCCGGCGAGCGGGCGGCGAGGCCGATGGGTTCGCCGGTCAGTTGACGAAAGCCCAGGGCATGCATCGACACCCCGGTAGCGCCCACAGGGTGCCCCTTGGCCTTGAGGCCGCCGGAGAGGTTCACCGGCAAGCGCCCGTCGGCATTTACCCAGCCCTCGTCCAGGGCGCGATGCCCCTCGCCCTTGGGGGCCAGGCCCAGGGCTTCGTAGATCAGCAGTTCAGCGATGGTGAAACAGTCATGGACCTCGGCGAACCCCAGGTCGTCCAGGCGCAGGTCGGCACCGTGCAAGGCACTCTGGATCGCCAGTTGCGGACCTTCGAACGCCAGCACATCACGACGCGACATGGGCAGGAAATCATTCACCTGGCTCAGCGCGCGAATCGCCACCTGACGGCGAAACGTTGCGGCGCGCCGGGGCGAGGCCAGGATAATCGCCGCCGCGCCGTCGCTGATCAGTGAACAGTCGGTCAGGCGCAGGGGGTCGGCAATCAGCGGGTTACTCGGGGACACGCTGTTGCAATGGGCAAAGTCCATGGGCCGATGCATCTGTGCCAGGGGGTTGGCCATGGCATTGGCGTGGTTCTTCACCGCTATCGCTGCCATCGCCGCCAGAGGGCTCTGGTAGCGCTCGGTGTAGCGCCGGGCCACCTCGCCAAACAGTTGCGCAAAGCTCTGCCCGGATTCTTGCGGGTCATTCTGGTAACCGGCACCGGCCAGCGCCCGGGTGACCTCGGCGGTGCTGTTGCCGGTCATCTTCTCCGCGCCCACCACCAGCACCAGCTCGGCGGCGCCGCTGCGGATCGCGTTGATCCCGGCCTGGATCGCCGCCGAGCCGGAGGCACAGGCGTTCTCGCAGCGAGTGGCAGGTTTGAAGCGCAGTTGCGGGTCGGCCTGGAGCATCAGCGAGGCCGGGAAACCATCCGGCACCAGGCCGGAGTTGAAGTGGCCGAGAAACAGCGCATCGATCGCCCCGGCATCGATGGCGGCGTCCACCAGGACGTCGCGGGTGACCTCGACGATCAAGTCTTCCAGACTGCCATCGAGGCGACCGAAGCGGGTGTGGGCAGCAGCGACGATGCAAACGGATTCGTGGTTCATGCGCAGGCTCTCCTGTACGTGTAGCGAGCAGTCCCTGAAATCAACCCGCGCATGAGTCGCACGGGGGGGGTGGTCACTATGTATAGCAGCAAGTCCTGTCCGAGCCACGCCAGGGCACGGTAATCATCCCGGTCTCTGGTCGACGACCTGAACGGCAAGCAGCAGGCGCGTGAGTGGCGAACGATGCGCCACGCCATGGAAGCCCATCGCTCGCGGCCCATAAAAAAAGCTCCGGGCCAAAAGCAGCCCGGAGCCAGTATCGAAGACACTGCTGATTGGCTCAAATCCATCGCCCATGGCGAGCACCCGGCATCCCCTAGCGTGAATGCCGGGCGCCGGCAGTCAACTCAGCAACGGCGCACCCGGCTCCTCCTCAACCATCAGCCATACCCCTTCGAGCCAAGCTTGCGGACCCTCGTTTTCCAGGCTGAAACCCACGCTGGCCAGCTTTGCCTGGGCCTCGCTGCTGCCCAGTTCCACTTGCGCAATCCCGGTCTGATCCAGGTCCACCGCCTGTACCCCCAACTGGCCGGTCTGATCGCTCCAGGTCAGGTTGAAGCGGCCACTGCCCGACAAGGTCAGACGACTACGGCGCGACAGTGGCAAAGCCGGCGTGACCGGCAAGGTCATACCGCTGCGCAGTTGCTCCTGGGTCAGGCAGATGCAGCCATCCTGCACCGCCACTCCCTGGCCGAGCCAGGCCTGGCTGATCCGCGTGCCTGCCAGCTCATCCCGCAAGCCCCGCGTCTGCAGCAGCAGGGCATCCAACTCCGTCAACAGCCGATCCCTGAGGGATGGCAACTCTTGCACAGTCGTCGGCGTCACCTCGCCCAACACGCTCTTGAGCAGTCCCTTGGCCTGCTCCACCAGGTCGGTGGTATAGAACGCCAATTGGGCAAACGGCGGTGACAGCTGGTCCGCTGCCGGGCCCGGGCCGGCCCCCTGGCGTTGCAGATAGCCCTGGACCCGCTGGCTGTCCCAGCACGAACCGAGAACCCGCGCCAGTTGCTCGGTGCTCAGGCCTGCCAGCCCGAGGAACAGCGCCAACCAGGAAACACTGGTGTCCAGGGCCTTGAGCTCAGCGGCACAATCCATAGGGATGCGACGGTTGTAAGTGGCGATCCACTGCTGTCGCACCTGTTGGCTGAGTTGCCCCAGGGCGGCGAACAGCGCATTGTCCTGCTCCAGCAACCGGGCGCTGATCAAGCGGTTGTTCTGCAACGTCAACTGCACCAGGCCAATGCTCCGACCGGCGAATACCATGCCCAGCTGGCGCTGCGAGTCGTCGCCAGCCAGGTACAGATCGCAGGTGCCCAAAGCGTGCCCCAGGGCCAGGGTCCGGCCGATTTTCTGCAGCCGCCAATTGCCGGCGGGGGCATTGAGAAACGCTTGCACGGCGGCCAGGTCATCGTCACGGCGCTCGGGGCGATCGCTGGCAACGGTCTCCGATACCAGTTCGGTCAAGGCCAGGCGGGCAAAGCGATCGAACATCAGCGGCAACAGGTAGGGGGTCTGTGTCAGGCGCTCGGTGGGCAGGCGCAAACTCTGGCCAAACTCACGCACCGCCACCCTCTGGCAGGCACCGTGCAAACTCAGCGCCCGATCCAGGTACTGGTTCAGCAAATGCTCGAAAAAGCCCGTGTTGCCAGGCAGCTCGAGCAGAAACTCGCGGGACTTGGCCACCGGTGACTCCACCAGCTCCAACACCGGCCCCATCACGCTGAGCGGGTTCTCCAGCCAGGGGGCGTACCACGACTGCATACGCACATAGTGCCGGGCCAGGGGCAAGGCGACGACAGTCGAACGCCAGACCTTGCTCGAACGGTCGTAAGAATCGGACTGCTGAGCCGAGTAATAGAACGCGAAACACTCGGCGAAATGTTCGGTGGCCTGGGTCTGGGCACTGTCCATCAGCGCCGCTGGGTCAAAGCTGTCGAAGCACAGTTCGGCCAAGGGCTGCGCAATGCCCCCGGCAAGCAGCTTGTGGCGCAGGCCGCTGTCCAGGCGATCACGCAGGGTCTGCAAGCGTGCTGGATCCTGGCGCAGCGCGAGCAACGCGCAAGGCTTGCCTTGTTCACGCCCGGCATTGCTCAGAATGACGTCGATTTCCTCAAGGTCGGCCAGTATCTGGGTATTGATCAAGGCACTGAGTCCGGCCAGGTCGGTTCTCAGTTCCCGGTTCGACAGCGCCATCCGGCTGGCCAGGTCGTCGTGGCTCCAGACGATGCTGGCCAAGGTCTGCTGGGTCGCCGAACGCAGCTCTGCGCGGCTCATGCGAAAGCCGCTCACCAGCGCATTGTTCAGGCGCTCCAGGGAACTGCCGAGCTGGTTCGACATTTCATCCAGCTGACGCTGCAAACCATCGAAACGTGCGTCCATCTGATGATTGAGAATGCTCACCTGCTGGCTCAACCCCTGCAACTGCTGCATCACCCGATCCAACTGCTTACTGAGGTTTTCATAGACCTGGGTGAGCTGCTTGGAGATGGCCTTGGCCGCTTCCAGGTAAGGATCAGGCTGGGGATTGAACATGTTGAACAGACTGACCGCGATGTTGAACACCGCACCGGCGATCCCCATGACCCCGCCCAGCTTGCTGCCGCCCTGGAACGCCTGGAAGGCATTGGCCACGGCCTTGATGGTGTCCACCGCCACCACCGCAATACTCACGGTGATGTCGATGTAGTCCATCACCTTGTTGAAGGTGCTCTTCTCATCGCCATCGCCAATGCACAGGTTGCCGATCATGCGGGTGAAGCGTGAAGCACTGCCGATCCCTTCCAGCACTTCACGGGATTGGTCGAGGCTGTCATTCCACTTTTTCAGGGTCGCCTGGCGCTCCTCCCATTTGCGCACTGACGGGTCGCAGGAGACTTCAAGCGCGCGTTGTTCCTTCAAACTCTTCAGGTCGGCGCTTTCCTTGTCCAACTCGCTCTTTTTCTGCTTGATCAGCTGCGTCTTTTCCTCGACCTGAGTGTCGATGTAGCCCTTCTTCACGCCGTCGTCCAAGTAGCGCACATCGCCGACACCACCGGCGGCCTTGTAGGCGGCGTTGACCGAATCAGTACTCATGGGGTCGTATTTCAGGGACGCCATCTGCGTCTGTGTCTGCGCCTTGAACTCATCGAATCCCCGATAGCTGAGCAACAGCGCATCCTGCGCCGCATTGATCTGCGAGCTCAGTGGATGGCTGCTTTCGACCCGGTCGAAATTGCGCTTTTTATTGACCTCGAAGTTGTCCTTGCCCGGCTTGGACTTGTCCACCATGCTCGCCCCGGCCTTGCGTACCTGGGCGATGTAATCCTTGGTACCACCAAAGCTCGGGGCCGGGTCCGTGCCTGGCAGTGGCAACGAACCGGGCACCTGCCCTGGCAGGTCCAGCGCATGGCCAGAAGCGGCATAGCTGGCGCTGAGCCGTTCATCGTTGCCCGCGGGGCCACCGGGTGCACAATCAAAAGACCAGTTGGCCCGGGCCAGGGACATGCCCAACGGGTCCAGCGTTGGCGACCAGGGGCGCGGGGCCTGGCGGCTGAGAAAATCCGTCGCCTGAGCCTCGCTCATGGGCGGTTGCACCGTAGCCACCAGCAAAGCGCGGATGGCCCGGTGCGCTACATCCGTAGAGTCGCCATCCAGCTCCCTGCCGCTGCCGGCAGCGACCACGCCAACGCTCTCCAGGTACTGCTCAAGCAGTTTCACCAGCTCGGGTGACCAGACCTTGAGCTGGGTGACCAGCAACTGCCCGGCGCGCGGATACAGGGTCAGGAAGTCCTTGGTGTCCTGGGGCAGGTCGGCCAGCGACAGCTCGCCTTTTACACACAGCAAGGCGCCCGGCTGCGGTGCCGCGAGCGCGGCGAGCTGGTCCAGCAGTTGCTTGTGCTGCAAGGGCCCGAGGGGTTGCTCCAGGGCCAGATCGAGCACTGCCTGGAAAATCTGCCGCCCACGATCATAGAGCGCCTGGTCGTACCGGGCTTCTCCGCTCAGTCCCGGCGCGGTACGCCGGCTGGCATCGCGCAGCCACTGTGGCCACTGCACCGGCACCTGCTGCCCTGATGCCACACAGGCGGCCAGTGCCTCATCCAGCGCCTGTGGATTGGCATAAGTGCGGCCCTGCAAGGCCTTGACCGGCGTCGCCAGCTCCGGGTGCTGCCCTTGCAAGAGCTCCAGGCACTCGTCATCGATCACAAACACCGACAGCAGGTTCTGGATACGGTCGGCCAGGCTCGGCAACAACAGGTAGACGGCGATCGCCATCCGCGCCGTCAGCAGCGGATAGCTCAACAGGAACTGGCGCTGCGAAGCTTCGAGCCAGTCGAGCGTGAACTCCTGCTTGAGCACCGGCAGGCAGTTTTGCGCCGGCAGTACCGCGCTCAGCGAAGCCGGCAGCAACTGCGCAAGGACCTCCTCCTGCAACAGCCGGTTGTGCACCGCCGCGTCATCCGGATGGCACAAAGGGGCGCCAGCGCTGAGCAACAAGGCCGCGGTCGCGGTCTGCCGGCTTTGCAGCGCCTCGGCCAACAAGGTTCGGCCTTGGCCACTGCTCAGGTCCGCCGGGGCGCCGTCGCTCAGCAACTGCTCCAAGGTGGCGCTGCGCCCGCGCCGAGCCAACCAGTGCAAGGAGGTCCGGGCGTCCTTGTCCATGGCCTGCCACGGGGTGAATCGCGACTCCTGGACCTGAGGCCAGCACGGGAACCCCAAGCGCTGCAGGCTCTGCCCCTGAGCCAGCAACAGGCTGCCATCGGCCAACAGCGTCATGGCCTGGGTGTCCGGCAGGGTCAATTGCTGGACAACCTCGAAGGTTCGTCCGGCTTCCACCGCCCGCCACAGCACCAGCCGGTTGCGCGCCAGGAGAGCGAACCCGCCGTTGGGCAATACCAGGCAATCGAGCCAATCGAGATCCTTGATGTTCCATGGCAATCGGCTCTGCTCAAGGCGCGGGAGTTGCCCTGCGGCCCCCTTCAACTGCCACAGGATCAGTTCCCCGGACTTGCCCCAGGCCAGCAGCCGGCCATCGAGCAGAGGCCACAGCGCCCGTTGCTGCTGCGCCGCGCCACTGAGCGTCTGCAGCTCACACCCGACCTGCCACAGCAGCACCTCGCCATTGCCGCTCACCAGCACCACGTCACCATTGGGCAACGGTGCCAGGCAGGCGATAGGCGAGTGACAGTGCCGCTCCTGCTCGCTCCAACCGGCCTCGTCGAACCACCACTGGAGCACATTGCCCTGGTGCAGCAGCACCACGCCCCGGGTGCCAATCGGCACCACCTGAGTGACATCGGACAGTTTGCGTTCCAGATGAAAAGCGCTATCGCGCTGACTCAGGACCTGAACCGACTGGCCATCCTGATGCAGCACCAGCCAGCCGTTGCCCAGGGGCAACAGCCGAGCCGAAGCACAAGCCACATCATAGCTGCGACGGTTCTCGAATTCCTTCTCGCCACGGGCCGTGAGCAACGACAGAGCCTTGCTGGTACACACCAGCACGGCCGCAGAGGGCAACATCCCCAGGGCGAGAATCTGATCGCTGCCCAGTGGCTGGCAGATCGTCTGCGCGAGCGCGCCATAATCCTGCACCTGGCTGGACACCCTCGGGGCCACCAGTTCGTTGCTCTCACGGGCAGCGCTCAACCAGGGATCCTGCTCCTGTTCGATCAAAGGCATGGCAGTGGCCGGATGGCATTGACGCAACTCGTCGGCGATGGCGGCGATCAGCGAGTCGGCGCGATGCACGTCCACGTCCCCGGACAGGTCCCAGATCATCACCCCGCCAAATTGCTGCTCCAGGGCGTGGCGCACTTTCTGCCGCAAGGAGCGCGGATCGTCATAACTCAGCGACAGGCCATACCGGGTGTCGGAAGCACTGCGGTAGGCGAAAGGTACCTTGGCGGTAGGCTCCAGGGCGGCCATGAAAATCATCCCGGACCACCCCAACTGGGGTTTTCCGAGTTCTTGCGGCCGATAGCCGCCAACCTCCCGTGCCGCGACAATATCCCGGTAGAGCACCGCACCGGCTTTATCGGCCCCGGCCATCAGGGGTATGACTTCTTTGTTGGGGACCTGCGGACAAAGCAGCCCCTTGTTGTGATCGTCCGCCCTCTCCACGAACACCAGTTGCCCATAACCCGCCAGGCCGAGGTTCAGTTGCCGCCGCGTCAGACAGTTCTCGGCCACCAGGTGCAGGTAGGTATTGACGGTACTCTCAAGGCAAAAGGTAGGGTCGATGCCCGGTATCGAGGTGGCCGGAGCCTTCATCGGCGTGTTGAACCAGGAAGTGCTCGACCATGTGCCACAGTAGTCGTAGCTCATGATATTGACGTGATCGACCACCGCACCGATGGCTCGCCACTGCTCGATGTTAAAGGCATTGACCTTTTTCGCTGAGGCCCCGGCGGCAATGGACAGGCTCTTGCTGCCCAAGGCCTTTCGCAAATCCCGGGCCAGCTCGACAAAGGCCGCAGTATCTGAAGTTTCCGGGTACTCCCAATCCACTTCAAAACCGTCGAAGCCCAGGGTGGTGACCGCCGTATTGGCCGACTCCGCCAGGCGCGCGCGCAGGAGCGGGTCCTTGGCGATCCGGCGAAATTGCGCGGCGAAAGGCGCCACGTCCTTTTGCACAGCGAAAGCATTGCTCAGCAAGCCCACCAGCTCGAGGATCTCATCATCGACACCGTCAGATTCGCCTGGCTCGAGCTCGCGCCCCAGATAGCGTTTGCCATGCTCATGCAACCACCGGTACAAGCCTCGCTTGGGGGCATCCTGATCAAAGAGCCCGGTGGGGTCGCTCTCGCTGTAGGAATATGCGGATGGAGCATGATCGATCAACAACGCCGGCTTCTGGTTGTAGAACAACGCCCATTGGTCACTGTTCTGCACATGGAAAATCTGGAAGATGCCCGGCTTGGTACTGGCCCCAGGCAGCTGCGCCGAGTCCTCCAGCAGGTAGAAGTGCACCGGTGGGCATTTCGGCCAGCCGCCAACGATCAACGAGATATGCAGGCTGGGATTGAGTTCCTTGATGAACTGCAACGCCGCGATCTGATAGTTGTCGGCCCATTCATCACTGCTGATCAGGCTGCCATCACCTTGCAGCGCCATCATTCCATAGGAAATGCAGTTGACTTGATCCAAGGGAATATCGGTGACGAAGTAATTGCGCTCGAACATGAAGTAGTTGGCGTAGTAACCCACCAGGCGCCGCGTCAGGTCCTTGGACCTGGCCTTGCCGGCCATCGTGCGGTCCAGCGTGCGTCTCTCGGTTTCGTCTTTCGCCAGGACCAGTGCCTGCAACGCAAGATCCTCGTCGCGATTGAGTTTCTTCCTGGAAGCCTGGGTCTCGCCGGCAACCTCTTGCGGCCTGAGTACCCGCGTCACCGACATTTTGGGCAGGTACTGCACCCCCGCCACCGGAGAACGGATGGGCAAGCCATAAAAGGAGTTGGCGCAGGACAAGCTGACCTGCTCGTAAGGCCCGATTTCCAGCAGATTGTCTTTGGCGTAAGTCAGCCGGAAGACAAAATGCGTGGGTTTCTCCTCACGCGTCATCTGGATGCCGGGCCGGATCATGCCCTGGTTCCAGGAGCAGAAGAACTCTTCATACAGCTGGCTGACCGTCATGCCGATGGGCACTGTTACCTGGCCAAGCGATACCTGGCCCTGGATCAGAAAACGCAGGTACTGGATTTTATCGTCGTTGGAAGGCTCGAAGTCCGCGGCCTGATGCATCCAGCCGCGGGTTTCAGTGATCAGGTTTCGTCCCGTCGCACGTCCGATGAACACATTGGTTTCAATCCTCACCTCCTGCAACGTGATCGGGGTATTGCCAGCGTTGTAGAGGTAGTAGGTATCTACGCCCTTGCTCTTCTCGAATAGAAACTGCAATCCATTGCTCGACTGTGCTTGCATCTAGCTGCTCCTGACCGGGGTTTGGTCGCCACGCGGGTGCGCACGACACTGGCTACCGGAACTAGAACGCTGCAATTGAGCCGTTGTGATGCTTCTTTGCCGGGCGAAGCAGACGAAGTACCGCGCCGGCCTCTACTCCAGCATCGCCCGGGCATCCAGGCGCAGCACGCGCAAGGGCTCGAGCGCGGTGCCCTGCAGGGATTCACCGCGATAGAGGGCCTGATTGGCCGCAGCCATTTCGGCGCTGCGGCCGGCAACCCTTTCGTAGGTCTTGCGCGGCAGGATCTTGCTCCAGCCGTTTTCAAAGGTGTCGTAGGCCAGGGTCAGCGCGGCGGTGAAATAGTGCTGGCCGGACACCGGAACCCGTACCTCCTGGCCCGCCTCATCCAGGGCGATGAAGTGATTGGGCAGGTGTTTCACCCCCAGGCGCTTGAGCACTATCCAGGAGAACGCCGAAGGCACGAAGACCGTGAGCTTTTGCGCAGCAATGGGCGAGTAGCCACGTTCTAGCAGCAACTGGACGATCTCGTCTTCGCTGGCCTCGGGGTGGCCCGCCATCAATTCCAGGGCGTCGAGCACGCCCTGGTGGGCGCTGTCGTGGTCCAGGCAGCAACTGCAGTCTGGCGAGTGTGAATCGTCATGCATGATCGGTCGATGATCCCTATCGGTAATTGAGCGGCGCAGGATAAACCCTGCAGCCGCCCTGCGACCAGCGTGACAGCACGCTGCACAGCCGTTGAACCCGATGCAGAATAAAAATCATTACCACCTTGCCCGAGGCACTGTATGCATGTACAGTTCGCACAAATGCATATCAATGCATTTGTGCATATAGATGCCCGAAAGCCAATGCCTCTCCACCCTGGATCGGCCCCTTTCGGTATCCACATAAACTCTCAGCAAAGGTTGATAAACAATGGAAATAGCCCCTACCTTCATCTATGCAAACCCATCCTACGACTACAGTAGTACTCGAATTGGTTTTATCAGGGTCAACCTGGGCCGGATCAGTCCCGGCAATGAGGTCATCGATAGAACCATGGCCGAAGCGCAAAGCTGGCCCAGCCATGACTCCTATGTGGACATCGGGGTCGACTGGGTCACCTATCTGCCCCTGCAATACCTGGAAGCCAGAGGGGAAATTGAAGCCAACGCCAAGTGGGAACGGGAACATCTGGACCAGAACCTGCAAACCGATATCAACGCCCTCAGGAGCGCGGCAGGCCTGGCGGCCAACCCGTCCCCAATCGATCAGATCAAGGTCTCGATTCCCATCCTGCAGCAATTGATCAAGGAGCAATCGGAGCGACTGGAACAGGCCAAGCAGCAATTGGCCAGCCTGCCGCAGCAGAATTACCTGGCACGAACCAAGGAGAACGTCGTCAAAGACATTCTCAAGGGCGGTGGGGAAAACCTGTCCCAGGTCATGGACAACGAAATGGCCGGCCTTACCTTGACCCATAACGTTGCCTCGCTGAACGCTTCGCTCCAGAACCTGAACGCCCGCCTGGGCAACTTCGAGGCAGCCAAGACCCTGACGTTCGACAGCACCCTCGAAAACGTGATGAGCGCCAACCAGATCAATACCAAGGAGCGGGTTGCCGCATTTGTCGCACAGGCCGGGCATGAATCGTTGAACCTGACCAGGGTCACGGAGAACCTCAACTACAGCGCGGCAGCGATCATGAACTCCTGGCCCAATCGTTTCACCCCTGCTCAAGCGCAACAGGTGGCCTACCAGCCCCAGCAGATTGCTGAAATTGCCTACGGTGGGCGAATGGGCAATGACCAGCCTGGAGATGGTTTCAAATACCGGGGACGGGGTTATTTTCAGATCTCCGGAAAAGCGATGTACCAGTCGGTAGGACAAGCCTTGGGGCTGGATCTGATCAACCACCCGGAGTTGCTGGAACAACAACCTCACGCCGGTAACTCTGCTGGCCTCTATTGGAGCAACAACAACTTCAATGCAAAAGCCGATGCCGGCAACTTTGTGGGCATCACCCAGGTCATCAATGGCGGCCAAAACGGCGCTGCGGATCGCACCAGCCGGTACAACGCGGTACTCAACGCACTGAATGCTGTTAAATAGCCGGACTCGATCGCCCCACACCAGCGGTGAGGCCCGCGGGTTGATCTAGACCCCGGCCATCACCTGCGGGCTCCCGCGGTTCAGTACTCGGGAGCCCGTCTGGCGTTCTAGTGCCGCAAACGCGCCAGGACTTTCCTGCCCGGTTCCTCCAGCAAGGGTTGCACTTGCTCCCAGGTGAACGAACGATCCAGTTCACAACCATCACCATAGGCCGGCGTCGTCAGCCGGATGCCCTGACGATCGAACGTCAGGTTGTAGCTGTCATTCTCGGCAAGGGCGCTACAGCCCTCTGCGACTTCAACCTGGGAAGCCAGCCACAGCCGCAGTTTGTCTGGCAGTTGCACACTGCCCGAGTAAGCATCGCGCCACTGGAACTTCGCGCCGAACCAACTCCAGGGATCGACCTCCTCTGCACTGGACAGATCCCAGGTATGAAATCCCCAACTGATGCCATTGCGCCCGGTACCGGCGGCCCACTGATAGAACCTGAATGTCACCCAGTTCTCCGAGCGGTAGTAAGGCGAGACGACACGTTCATCGACCTCGACCTTGGCATAGTTCAACAGCGATTGCCCGAGTTGCTCGTGAAAGGTCTGCGCCTGCCCGGGATAGCTGGACAGCCTCGACAAGTCCGCATTGATCTTCGCGATCACGTCACCCTCTCCCACCAGCACCATGACCTCCTGGCCATAACGCTCCCTGAGCTCATAGGGATAACCCGCTACGTCACGACGGCTGAGCCGGGTGTTCGACAACGCGGTTTCCACGGGTTTGCGAAAGGCCTCACTGGCACAGTTGTCCGCGCTGCTGGTGCCGCTTTGTCGCAGCAGGCGCAGGCGCTGTTCATGACCGTCGACACTCGCCGTTCTGGCGGCGTTCAATACTCCCGACTCAGCGACCTTGAACATCCAGCGCGCCTTGTTCTCCGGCTCGCTCCAGACACCCACGTCGCGGCCCAACCCCAGTGCTTGCACAGTCGCCCGGTCCAGCTCATACAAACCCGCCGTGGCCGGCTCTGAAGAGTTGAAACACAGCCTGATTTCCTGGCCGTCGAGAACACCCTCCCAGACACCGCTCAATCCCGTATCGGCAACCGCCGCGGTGAGGAAAAAACTACTGAGAACGATACATGCCAAGGGTTTGAACATATGAATCGACAACTCCTCAAGAGACCTGGAAAGCGGCTCGCCTGCAGGGCCTTGTGCTTGCTGACAGATCGGCGATTGGCAAAGGAGCGATCATACCTGCCCTGAAGTGCGTGACATTCAGTGTTTAAACCCATCAAGGGCTTGCCCCCCTGCACTATCGGCTCGCCACCGTGGTCGCCGGTCGGCACCTACCGCGTGCAGACCTTGCCCTGATCCAAGGGCCTCTGCGCCTGCCGCCGACCCGAGGCCTGCGACACAGACTGTATCAGCGCCTTTACATTGTCCGACAATCAATGGCAAGTCCCCGGCTGCACGGGCCGAAACCGACAATGATGGCAAACTGGAATTTCGCCAGAACTGAACAATACTACGTCGCCAACGGACCTCCCTGTCCGCCTTCCAGCGAAAAGGAATTCAGCATGAAACCTCAAGAACTCGAACTCGATGTCGCGGTGGTCGGTGGGGGGGCGTCCGGCACCTACAGCGCCTGGCGCCTGCAACATGAACAAGGTGAAAAACTGCGCATCGGCTTGTTTGAATACAGCGACCGCATCGGTGGCCGGCTGTTCAGTATCAACCTGCCGGGCCTGCCCAATGTGGTCGCGGAAGTCGGTGGCATGCGCTATATCCCCGGCCCCAAGGGCCATGTACTGGTGGATAACCTGGTCAAGCAACTGCGCCTGCCCAGCCAGCCATTCCCCATGGGCGCACCGCCGCCGATCGGCTCGCAGAACAACCTGTTCTACCTGCGGGGCAAGCGCTTTCGCTATCGCGACTTCAAGGAAGCACCGCACAAGATCCCTTATGACCTGGCCTGGTCCGAGCGCGGCTTCGGCCCCGAGGACCTGCAGGTCAAGGTGATGAACTATGTGTACCCAGGCTTCGATCAGCTCAGCCTGTGCCAGCAGATGCAGGTCAAGGTGTTCGGCAAGGAGATCTGGAAATACGGCTTCTGGGACTTGCTGTACCGGGTCATGAGCAACGAGGGTTACCAGTTCATGAAAGACGCGGGGGGCTACGACGCCAACGTCGCCAACGCCAGCGCGGTGACCCAACTGCCCGCCACCGAATACAGCGACGACACCGACTTTCTAACCCTGACCCAGGGTTTCCAGAGCCTGCCACTGACCCTGGAGGCGAAGTTCCGCAAGTTGCCGGGGATCTTGCCCGGCAACCAGCGGGTGCAGAAGAACCAGCGCCTGGTGAAGATTGCCTACGCCAAGGACCCAGACTTTCCCTATCGCCTGCATTTCCAAAGCACGCACACCCAGCACGGCAGCACCCGGGACGCCGAGGGCAGCCAAGTGATCAAGGCCAGGAAGATCATCCTGGCCATGCCGCGCCGCGCCCTGGAACTGATCGACGCGCCACTGTTCGACGACCCCTGGCTCAAGGAGAACCTCGGTTCAGTGCTGATGCAATCGGCCTTCAAGCTGTTCCTAGCCTATGAACAACCCTGGTGGCGCAGCCTCGGGCTGGTGGCCGGGCGCTCGGTCACCGACCTGCCGGTGCGGCAGGTCTACTACATGGGCACCGAGTGCGAGCAAGCCGGCGGCGAGCCGACCCTCAACTCGTTGCTGATGGCCTCCTACAACGACATCGGCACCGTGCCCTTCTGGAAAGGCCTGGAGGACGGCGCCCCCTTTGTCGGCCATCTGCCGGCCAGCCTCAACGGACGCCTGCAGGCTGCACAGGTGGTGCCGAAGACCGAGTTCCAAGTCAGCGACGAGATGGTCCGGGTGGCGCAGATGCAGGTCACCCAGGTGCACGACCAGGTGGAACTGCCACGGCCCTATTCGGCGGTCTACCACGCCTGGGACGCCGACCCATATGGCGGCGGCTGGCACGAATGGAAAGCCAATTACCGGATCGACCAGATCCTTTGCCGCATGCGCCATCCGGTGCCGGACCAGCAGATCCACATCGTCGGCGAGGCTTACTCCATGGGCCAGGGCTGGGTGGAGGGCGCGTTGACCGTGGCCGAGTCGACCCTGCAAGATTTTTTCGGCCTGACGCGCCCTGACTGGCTGCCGAAAAGCTATGCCCTGCTGCCCGTGCCGACCCCGAATGGCTGCGCCCTGCCCGGCGCCGAGCCGCTGCCGTGCCAGGACTGCGCACAGACCCTGGGCAAGGTCACCGCGTTCGCCTACGAGGGGATCGATCATGGCCAGCAGTAATGCCTTCAGCGTCGCCGACTACCTGCTGACCCGCCTGCAGCAACTGGGCCTGACCAAGGTGTTCCAGGTACCGGGCGACTACGTCTCGCACTTCATGGCAGCCCTGGACGACTTCGACGGCATCGACGCGGTGGGCGAGGTCAACGAAATGGCCGCGGCCTATGCTGCCGACGGCTACGCCCGCTATGCCGGGATCGGCGCGGTATCGCTGCAATACAGCGTCGGCACCTTCAGTGGCCTGAACGCCATTGCCGGCTCTTATGTCGAGCGCAATCCGGTGGTGCTGATCAGTGCCAGCCCCTCGGCGCAAAACCGGCAATTGATCTGGTCCCAGGACGTGCTGTTCCACCACTCCACCGGCGACCTGGACGTGGGCCGCAAGGTCTTCGAGCCGGTGACCGTGGCCAGCCTGATCCTCGATGACAGCCAGTGCGCTCCGGCGCTGATCGATGCGGCCCTGGTCAAGGCCATCAGCGAGCGTCGGCCGATCTACCTGGAAGCCTGGCAGAACGTCTGGGGCGAACCTTGCCTGCCACCCCAGGGCGAACTGCAAGCACTGGCCGCACGCTGTGACGAGGATTCGATGCGCGCGGCCATCGAGGCCAGCCTGCTGCGCCTGGGCAGCGCCCGCTCGCCGCTGATCATGCTCGGCATCGAGGTCGCCCGCTTCGGCCTGCAAGAGCAGGTCATGCGCCTGATCGAGGCCAGCGGCCTGCCCTTCACCACCAGCCTGGAAGCCAAGACCGTGGTCGACGAAAGTCATCCGCAGTTCATCGGCACCTACGCTGGCACCGCCTCGCGCCCGTGGACCCAGGCCTTCATGAAGGATGTGGACTGCATCCTCGCCCTGGGGGTGATCTTCACCGACGACTACCTGCAACTGCTGGCCAAGGACTTCAGCCGGATCATCCTGGTCAACACTCAAGTGGCTCGCACCGGCCTGCAGTACTACCCCCATGTGCCACTGCCGCAATACCTGCAAAGGCTGTTGGGGGCCATGGGCCTGGACAGCGAATTCCCCCTGCGCAACCACACCCGGGAACCCGCCGCCCGGCCTGCGCTGTTGAAACAGGGCAGTGCTGACGACCCGCTGGGTTATGAACTGTTCCTGGAGATCCTCGAGCGCTTCGCTTGCCAGCAGAACCTGTGGGCCGACAGCAGCCTGATCCTGGGTGAAAGCTCAGCGTTGTATGCCGCCAGCAACCTCAATGGCCTGCCCCGGGACAGCTTTGTCGCCGATGCTATCTGGGGCTCCCTGGGCCACGAAACCGGCTGCGCCCTGGGAGTGGCCATGGGCAGCGGCCGCCGGCCGATCGTGGTGGCCGGCGACGGCGGCTTCATGACGATCTGCCAGTCGCTGTCGACCCTGGCACGCAATCGCATCAATGCCCTGGTGTTTGTCATGAGCAACGAGGCCTACGCCATCGAGCAGGCCTTCGTCGACATCAATGCCTTCGAGCCGGGCGGCCAGTTCGCACCCTTCGACCTGTTGCCCACCTGGGACTACCTGGCCCTGGCCAAAGGCTTCGGCGCCGAAGGCTTCAAGGTCTCGACCCGCTCCGGACTGGAACAGCTGCTGCCGCAGTTGCTGCTGATCAAGGATCGCCCGGCGTTGATCCAGGTGGTGATCCCGCACCAGGACCTGGCGCCGCAAATCAAGCGCCTGGCCCAGCCGGACGGCCCGCTGTTCGTCGCTCGCCACAGCCACGCCAACGACTGAACCACGCCCTTTGCAGGAGCCGGCTGGCCGACTCCTGCAGCTCTGCCCATGTTCCCCAAGGAGCAACGAATCATGGACGTTCCCTTCCTGCGCAACACCCTGGCCGTCGGCCTGTTGCTCGCCACCTGCGGTGCCCAGGCCCACACCATGGGCCATGGTGCTGACGAACACGTCATCAGTTTCACCCCGTTACCGGCGGACACGCCCTACCTGCAAGTGCTGCAGCAATGCGTCAGCCCTCAGGACACCGAGGCCGACCAACTGCTCTCGGGCCTTGGCGGCACCCGTTACCCGCTGGTCAGCCTCGAGCAGCCGGACCAGGTCCAGGCCTTCTACAGCCAGGGCATGGCCCTGCAATACGGCTTCAACTTCTCCGCGGCGATCCGCGCCTTCTACCAGGCCAGCCGTTTCGACGAAGGCTCGACAATGCCCTACTGGGGCATCGCCCTGTCGGCCAACTCGAACATCAACAGCATCGCCACCACCGGCTGCAACCAACTGGCCTACCGTTCAGCACTGATGGCCCTGGAACACGCCAATGCTCGCCTCCAGGCCCCGGCTGCCCAGGCAGCCTTCAGCCAGCGGCAACTGCAGCGTGAAGTGGACTACGCCAAGGCCTTCCTCGCCCTCTACAGCAAACAGGACGGCACAGTCCGCCTCGACGACGCCGGCAACAAGCGCTACGCCGCCGCGATGAAGGCCCTGGCGGAAAACTACTTCGACGACCTCGATGCCGCCACCCTGTATGCCGACGCCCTGCTCAGCCTCAGCCCCTGGAAGTGGTGGGAAGGCACCGAGGCGATTTCCGATCAGGTGCAGCCGACCTCGGCCGCCTACGAGGCGCTGCAAGTGCTGAACCGGGTGCTGGTCCAGGACAATCAGCACACCGGGGCCAATCACTTCTATATCCACGCCATCGAAGAGTCGCCGTTCCCCGACAGCGGCCTGCCCATGGCCGATCGTTTCCGCGATCAGAACCCGGCCATCGGCCACCTGGTGCACATGGCATCGCACATCTACCAGCGCACCGGCAACAACGCACTCGCCAGCACCGCCAACTACACCGCGGTCTCGGTGGACCGTGCCTACACCCACCAGGTCCAACCACAAAGCCCCTACGCCCTGCACTACCTGGGGCACAACATCCACTTCCTGACCTGGACCCTGTCCATCGAGGGGCGCCAGAACGAAGCCCTGAACATGGCCGAGGAGCTGGTGGAGAACACCACGCAATACTCGACGGTGCCCTTCCTCTGCCAGCGATACCCCGCGGAGATCAGGACCAAGAGCGACTACTTCTACGCGGTGCCCTACTACTTCGCCGTGCGCTTCGAGGATTGGGACGCCCTGGCGCGGATTGAGCCGAAGATCGACGCCGGCCTGGCGAACATCAACCAGACCTGCAAGGACGCCAACCAGAACACCCCGGACAACTGGACCGAGCTGAAAGCGCCCTACACCCGGCTGATGAAGGCCTATGCCCAGGCCTATCGGCAACTGAGCGCCAAGCAGCTGACCCAGGACCGCGCGCGCGACGCTCTCAAAGGGTTCTGGCAAACCGCCGCCGCAGCCCCGCTGACAGGCGAACAGGCCCTGCAATACGGCAACAACCCGGCGCTGCAACTGCTGCGCATCGCCAACCTGACCCTGATCAACCGAGCCCAGTCCAGCACTGCCGGCCCACTGGACCTGGCGGCACTCAAGCGCCTGGGCAACGAGGTCTTCAACAACCAGCAGGACGGCCTCAACGGCGACCTGCAGGCCCTGGATGGCGACTCCGGCCAACAACAGATCGCCGCCTGGCGCAAGGCCGTAGAAGTGCAGGACGCCCTCGCCTACAACGAACCGCCGGACTGGTACTACACCCTGCGCGAATCCCTGGGTTATGCGTTGCTGGCGCAAAAGCGCTATGCCGAGGCCGAACAGGTATTCCGTGAGGACCTGGCCGGTAACCGCCTGAGCGGCCGCTCCCTCAATGGACTGAAGCTGAGCCTGAAAAGCCAGCCCGACAAAAGCGTGCCGGCGCTGCTGGACGAGCAGTTGCAAACCGCCTGGCGCAACGCCACGGTGAGCCCGGTGCCGAAGCTGTAGCGGCGGTCCCAGGCGGCGCTCGGCCCGCAAGAAGCCCTGGACCGGGCGCCGCACAGGATCAGCAGCGACGCTCAGGAACGCCAGCGCACTGCCAGCGGCCAGTACCAGCGTACTGGTCGCGCCTGTAGCAGGCGTTCGTACAGCATCCACACCATGCACAGCAGCATCAGCACCACATGCCCCTGCTGCGCCAGCATCGGCAACAGCATCAGGGGCCAGCAAGAACCCACGCACCAACCTCCGGTGGATACCCCAAAGCCCAGGCAGTCACCAATGAAGTCCATGCCAAAAGCCGAGATCCGCGGTTGACGATGACACTGGTTAAGGCAGTGCTGCTTGACCGGCGAGGCCTGCCACAACAGGCTCAAGATCACCGCACCGGTCACGCTCTGAGTGGCCGACAGACCGAGCCAGACCTGTGCGCCCACCACCAGGCTCATCAGCAACAGCCCGACCAAGGTCCAGACGGCGACAAAGCCCAATACAAACAACAGCACTGCCTGCCAGCGCCGGCGCCGCAGGCTGCGCTGGCAGATGTACACCAGTGGCCGCACCAGCAACAGCGGAGTCATCGCCAACAGCATCAGGAGCCAAGCCAACAACAGTTGCCCCGGTGGATTGAACAGCAGCGCCTGCTCGATCCCTTGCCATCCCAGAGCGTACCCGGCCAATGGCAAGCTGCCGCAGAACGCCGGGATCGAGAGCATCGCGCTCGATCCCAGCAACCACCCCCAGCCGGTCAGGCTGGCCAGCAGCAACCAGGGGACCACACCGCGCCCCAGCAGCTGCAGGTAGGTGCCCATGACTTTCAGCCTCCCAACCGAGTGATGCTGACCCGTGACACCGTCACCTGATCCTCTGGGCGAACCGGCGTCTTGGAGATGAAACGGATATTCAGCTGATCCGCAGAGGTGATTCCGTTCAAGTGCAAGGTATCGATGATGTCGGTGATTTCGAACACTTCGGTGATGCCGTGACCACCGTGATCATCATCCGCGCGGCTGGCCTGGCACAGGCCGAACAACGACAGCACGCCTGCACGCAGTTCCGGATGCAGGGCCGGATCGGCACCTGGCGGCAAATTGATGTAAACCTGCAGCACGATCGAATCACGTTTACCGCGGATGTTTTCCAGATTGAGGAACACCCGGTCCGGCGGCGTCAGGTTGGCGACAAGCAGGTTCGACTTCAAGCTGTTGAAAACCTTCTGTGAGCTGCTCTTGTCCAGTACCACGCTGGTCTGTACCGAATTGCCAACGAGATCGAGGGGCGCGTGGTTGGCACCGATCAACTCACTGTTCTGGTCATTGCTCATCAGTAACCCCTGGCTGGAGAACTGCCGCACTTGATCCGCCGCCAGCCCCAAGCGCGTCAGGCGCCGCAGCAGCGGATGCACGACAGGTTGCTGCGCAGCGCTGGTGTCATAGCGATAGTCGAGTTGGGGCGCCAGGGTATCGAGCATTTGCGCCACCTTGAATTTCCACGGATGACCGCTGACGGTGGGTACGACAAAGTCCCTGTTCAAACCGGTCGGGCCGTTATACCAATCGGCTACATCTGGGTTCTGGTGATCTGCGCTGCTGTCCAGCCAGACCTGCCACAGACGATCGATATTGGCATGGTGCAACCAGAAGATCGGATCCAGGGCCGCCGTCTCCGGAAAACTCATCAGGCCCTGGGCCGGTTCTGTACCGGGAGGCACAGGAGTGACCTGATCCTCGCCGCCCACCTCGGTATGGACGATATTGTGCGGACGCGCCTCCAGGCCACCGCGAATGCCACTCTTATGCCCTGAAAATGTGCTGGGGGTGCCTCCAAATCCCGGCGGGTTGCCCATGTAACCGCCTTCAAACACCGCGTCCTCCAGGCACCCGAGCTGGATCAGGTCGGCAACCAGCACGACCTTGCCGTCGCCATCGGGACCATAGCGACGCTCGACATAGAGTGGGTTGGGGCCTCCTCCCTGGGGCAAGGTCCTGGCAGCAAAACAGGCTGGCAACTGCAAGGATTGCGGCCCCTCGTTGTAGTTCCAGTAAGGCAGTGCCCAATCCTGCGGGCCACCCAGCTTGACGATCGCGTCCCGGACAATTTTCTCGAAGGAGACAACGTAGCCGCGATGCCAGGGCACAAAGAACCAGTTGGAATGTTGGCACTGCTTCCAATACAGCTTGCGCTCGACATAACTGGGCAGCTTTTCGCCTTTCTTCAGGTAACCGGCATCTCTCCACATCTGCTCGTTGAAACCGTGGATCGCCGCGAGAAATCGCCAACTGGTGGGATCGGTAATCGGTCGTTGCTGCAACACCCCGACTGCCTTGGCGTACCACAGCAAGGTGTCGTCCCAATCGCCGGTTAACTTCCAGACATCACGCCGAACATGAACCATGGCCTATCTCCCTGATAAAACCGCGTTACGGAGGAAGCATTTCCTCCGCTGGCAACGCTAGATCAGGTGATATCAATCTGCCTGTTGCGCCCCAATAAAAGCGGACCGGCGGCAAGACTTTCAGCAGCACCATTCAGCGCCCGGAAAAGCGCAGGCGCGACAATTGGCGTAGATCCCCCTCGAGGTAGTAATCGTTGCTCCAACTGTCGTCCACCGCCAGCGGCTGCACCTGCTTCAAGGCCAGTTGCTTGGCGAAATAGCGGAACCGGTAGTGCTCGTAGAAACGCAGCAGTTCCAGGCCGTAGCGGTCCGCCAGATCAATATCGCCACGAATGATCAGGAAATTCTCGTCATTGCTCTGGCTGGCGCCGACGCTGAGGTTGTGGCTGCCGCTGATGATCACCGGAGCCTCGCTGGTGAAATCGGTGACGATGGCCTTGGTGTGCACCAACAGGTTGCCCTTCTGGCCCTTGAGCCCCTCCTTGAGCCAGCCTTCCAGGCCGTTGTTGAGCAAGGCGGTGGCGGCAAACTCGGCCGTGCGGTCGGCGTGGAAACCGGTGATGCGGCTGGCGGTGTTTTGCAGGCCATAGCGCAACACATCGTCATGAGGCTGGCCGAGCAAGGCATTGAGAATGCTGTCGGGCAAGGCAAAGGCAGTGACGAACAGCAGGTCGCGACGGGCACCGTTGATGATCTCGACAAATTCGCTGAGATCGCCCTGGCCGCTGCGCGGGGAGAACCCGGCGAACAACGCGACATCCGGCTGCATGGGGTTGTTTTGGGTCAGCCATTGGCGGGTGCTGCCCACATCCGTCGGGTTGGCCCAGACCTGCTCGAACACCTGCAGGTAGCGCGCGGCAAGCGCGGGATTGTCGAGGCTGTGGACTACGTTGGCCTGGCGGTAGACCCCATTGGCGGTGAAGTTGGTGCTGCCGCACAGCACCGCCGCAGGCTGGCGTTGGCCGCTGGCATCGAGGCGGCTGAGGACGATGAACTTGTCATGGAAGATCGCATGGGTCACCCGCCCGCGTTTATTGGCCTCGGGCAGGTGCTGCAGGCTGGCCTGGTTGAGGGTGGTGTCCGCGTCCCCGGGGGCGGCATGGTACAGCACCCGCACCTGGACGCCGCGATCGAAGGCGGCGTTGACCGCATCGATGATCGCCTGCAGCTGGTACTCGTAGATGGCAATGTCCAGGCTCCAACTGGCGTCCGTGGCGCGCTGGATAAACCCCAGCAGTTGCTCCAACAAGCCGTTTTCCAGCCACTGCCGGGGCGCCTCCGGCCAGGACTCGATAGGCAGGTCCTTGTTGGCACTGAGCAACGCGTCCAGCTCGGGAAACTTGCGCGAGAACGCCTGGCTGGCGGCCACCGCGCGATTGAAGATCACGTGCTGCCCAACCGGCAGTCCGTTGTCGGTGGTGATGCTCAGTTGCAACGACTCGGTCAGTTGCGGCGCATCGCTGCTGCCATAGACCAGGTGCACCCGATAGTTGAGGGTGGTGCCGGGGTCAACCGCGTAGTCGGCCCAGCGAAACTTCTGCAACGGCGCCAGATCGCTGGGGGTGGCGTTGTACTGGGGAAAGGTGTGGGCCTTGCCAGGGAAGGTCAGGCTGTTGAACAGAAACAACCAGGGCTTGCTGTCGACCTGCTTCTCGATGGCAAACCCCAGCAGGCCCTGGCGCCGGCTGGCATCCAGGTCCATGGCCAGCAGTACGCCGTTGGTCCCGGCATAGGCCTTGACCCGGAAATCGTCCTTGTCGTTACGCACCAGTACGCGCATGAAGTCACTCCTGTGAAAGACAGCGCAAAGCGTAGTCGCTTCCCGCCCCGGCATGCCAAGGCAAATCCCTGTAGGAGCCGGCTTGCCGGCGAAGAGGCCCTTGAGACTTGCACCGCCAGGCCGGACGCTTTCGCTGGCAAGCCAGCTCCTACGGGGGATCTGCGGTGTGTCGGGGAGGTAGTCAGGGCGTATGGACGTCGAGGTGCTGGTAGGCGGCGTTGAGGAGAATCGCCAGTTCCCGGGCGCGGCCCAGGCGGATCGGCCCGCGCTCGATATCGATCAACAAGGTCGGAGCGCTCAGCGCCGCCAGGGCTGGCAGGGTTTTCAAGCGGCCATCGGTGATCAGCAACACCCGCTGCTGCTCGGCCGGCAGGCGTCGTTGGCGCTGTTCCAGCCACTGCGCCGCCTCATTCAGGGCCTGTGGCAGCGGCGTGCCACCGCCGGCACCAAGGCCGTCGAGCCAGTGCCGCAGGTCCTTGGAAGCCTTCAGGCCTTGCACTTGCCAGTGCGGCGCGCGACCACTGGCGGTGAGCAGGGCCAGACGCGCACGCTGGCGGTATGCATCATCGAACAGTTGCGCCAGCAGACCCTTGGCGTCGCTCAGGGCGCTGTGCCGGCGGGTCGAGGCCGAGGCGTCGACGATCACCAGCCACAGCTCATGAGGGGCGCGACTGCGCAGGTGAAACAGCAAGTCTTCGCGCTGCCGTGGCCGGCCATTGAGCAAGGTACCTGGCCAGTTGATCCGGCCTTGGCGTGCTGCACGGCTTTTGCCTTGTCTACCGTGATCCAGCTGCCCCGCCCGGGGCTTGGCATCCACCCCCGCGGCTGCTCGGGGGCGAATGCCTAAGGCTTTTTTGGCCAGCTGGGCACTTC
Organism: Pseudomonas sp. Fl5BN2; assembly: GCF_009908205.1. NCBI lineage: Bacteria > Pseudomonadati > Pseudomonadota > Gammaproteobacteria > Pseudomonadales > Pseudomonadaceae > Pseudomonas > Pseudomonas sp. Fl5BN2. The sequence continues at coordinate 85,145 of NZ_JAAARL010000014.1, forward strand.
ACGGCGGGCACCGATGGGCAGGGCCTGGGCCGGCATCTCGCCCCACTGGCCCTGGCCTTCTCCCGGGTTGGCGTTCGACGAGACTGGCGCCTGCGGGCTCTGCCCCGACGATGGGGCGCTGGGCGGCGTCTCGCGACGGCGATGGCGCAAGGCGAATTCGGCCACCGCCTCGATATCTTCCTCGGCAATGGCCACTGCCCCACGCCAGGCGGCATGGGCTCGGGCAGCACGCAACCAAACCAGGTCGGCACGCAGACCGTCGACTCCGGCGGCGAAGCAGCGCTCGGTGATCAGGGCCAGGCTCTGATCGTCCAGCGGGATATGTACCAGGGCGCCACGTGCCTGCTGGCAACGCTCACGCAGCGCAGCCTGGGCGTCGGCCCACTGAGCGCAGAACCCTTCAGGGTCGCTGTCGAAATCCAGGCGCCGGCGGATGATCTGCCCACGTTCCACAGGGGCCGTCTGACCACTGAGGGCGACGTTGAGGCCGAAGCGGTCCAGCAGCTGCGGACGCAGTTCACCCTCTTCCGGGTTCATGGTGCCGATCAGTACGAATTTCGCCGAGTGGCGGTGGGAAATGCCGTCGCGCTCAATCAGGTTGGTGCCGCTGGCGGCCACGTCCAGCAGCAGGTCCACCAAGTGATCCGGCAGCAGGTTGACCTCATCGACGTAGAGCACGCCGCCGTCGGCTTTGGCCAGTACCCCCGGGGAGAACTGCGCCCGGCCCTCGCCCAGGGCGGCATCCAGATCCAGGGTGCCGACCAGGCGCTCTTCCGTGGCGCCCAGGGGCAAGGTGACAAACTGCCCGCTGGCCAGCAAGTCCGCCAGGCCCCGGGCCAGGGTCGACTTGGCCATGCCACGCGGGCCTTCGATCAGCACGCCGCCGATCTTCGGATCGATGGCCGTCAGGCACAGGGCCAGTTTCAAGGCATCGGCGCCGACCACGGCGGACAGCGGGAAATGTGGGGTGTCGCTCATGTCGGGGTCTCGCTTGGGTCGGGTCGGGGGTGTCCGGGAGGACGTTTTCGCGAGCAAGCTCGCTCCTACAACAGCAATGCCGGCCCTGTAGGAGCGAGCTGGCTAGCGATCGTGTGCGCAGCACTCGCCGCCTCAGGAATCTTCTTCAATATCCAGCAACAGGTTTTCCAGAGCTTCGCGGTAGTCGCCAGGCTCCTGCCACAGACCACGCTGCTGGGCCTCCAGCAAGCGCTCGGTCATGTCCCGCAAGGCGTGGGGATTATGCTGGCGGACGAACTCGCGGGTCGAGTCGTCCAGCAGATAAGCATCCGCCAGCAAGGCGTACTGGTGATCATCGATCAGCTCGGTGGTGGCGTCGAAGGCGAACAGGTTGTCCAGGGTCGCGGCCATTTCGAAGGCGCCCTTGTAGCCGTGGCGCTTGACCCCTTCGATCCACTTCGGATTGGCCGCCCGGGAACGGATCACCCGGTTCAACTCCTCCTTGAGGCTGCGAATCTTCGGCAGGTCAGGCTGGCTGTGATCGCCATGGTAGCTGGCGGCCTTGGCGCCGCTGAGGCTTTCCACCGCCGCCAGCATGCCGCCCTGGAATTGGTAGTAGTCGTTGGAATCCAGCAGGTCGTGTTCGCGGTTGTCCTGGTTCTGCAGCACCGCCTGCACCTGGCTCAGGCGCGTGGCGAACTGCTCGCGGGCGGCGGTGCCTTCGTCGCTGCCGCCATAGGCGTAGCCGCCCCAGTTGAGGTAGATCTCGGCCAGGTCTTCACGGCTCTGCCACAGGCGGCCGTCAATCGCGCCCTGGACCCCGGCGCCATAGGCACCGGGCTTGGCGCCGAAGATTCGCCAGCCGGCCTGACGGCCCGCGGCTTCTGGGTCCAGACCGGAGGCGATCAGGGTTTCACGCTCGGCGCGGACCCGAGCGGCCAGAGGGTTGAGTTCCTCGGGTTCGTCCAGGGCCGCGACTGCCTGCACTGCCGCATCGAACAGGCGGATCAGGTTGGCGAAGGCGTCGCGAAAGAATCCGGAGACCCGCAGGGTCACGTCGACCCGGGGCCGGTCCAGCAGGCTCAGGGGCAGAATCTCGAAATCATCCACGCGCTGGCTGCCGGTGGCCCAGACCGGGCGCACGCCCATCAGCGCCATGGCCTGGGCGATGTCGTCGCCGCCCGTGCGCATGGTGGCAGTGCCCCAGACCGACAGGCCCAGCTGCAGCAGGTGATCGCCGTGGTCCTGCAGGTGGCGCTCGAGAATCAGGCTGGCCGACTGGAAGCCGATGCGCCAGGCGGTGGTGGTGGGCAGGTTGCGCACATCCACCGAGTAGAAGTTGCGCCCGGTGGGCAGCACGTCCAGGCGCCCACGGCTCGGTGCGCCGCTGGGGCCGGCGGGGACGAAACGCCCGCTCAGGGCGTCCAGCAGACCGCGCATCTCCGCCGGGCCGCAGGCGTCCAGGCGCGGCGCCACGACTTCGCGCAACGCGTCGATGATGATTTGCACCGGCTCCCAGCCAGGTTCGTCCAGTTGCACTACCGGGCCCTGGAGCGCCGTCTCGATCAACTGCGCGGCGTACAGTTCCAGGCGTTCACGCACGTCGCCGGCAGTGCGCCACAGGGCATCGCTGAGCGCTTGCAACGGCAGCGGACGGCGTCCGGTCCAGGGTTCGGCGAGAGCACAGTCCAGGGGATCGAAGCCCAGCTCGAAAGCCTTGGCCAGGGCCCGCAACAGGCTTGCATGCTGGCCCTTGCCATCGCCCCGGGGAATCCGCAGCAAGGCCAGCAAGGTGTCGATGCGCAAGCGCTCAGTGGGGGATTCGCCGAACACATGCAGGCCATCGCGGATCTGCGATTCCTTGAGGTCGCACAGGTAGGTGTCCAGGCGCGGCAGCCAGATGGCTGCGTCGGCGTCGCTGTCGAGTTGCTCGTCGAGCTGCAACTCGCGGTCGATATGGGTCTCGCGCACCAGTTGCAGGATGTCCCGCTGCAGCTCCCGGGCACGCCGTGGGTCAAGCAGCTGGGCTTCGTAGTATTCGTCCGCCAACAGCTCCAGGTTGCGCAACGGGCCGTAGGTTTCGGCCCGGGTCAACGGCGGCATCAAGTGGTCGATGATCACCGCCTGGGTCCGACGCTTGGCCTGGGCGCCCTCCCCCGGATCGTTGACGATGAACGGGTAGACATTCGGCAGCGGGCCCAGCAGCGCATCCGGCCAGCAGGTTTGCGAAAGGCCGACGCCCTTGCCCGGCAGCCACTCCAGATTGCCGTGCTTGCCAACGTGGATCAGCCCGTGGGCGCCGTAGGTCTGGCGCAGCCAGAAGTAGAACGCCAGGTAAGCGTGGGGCGGCACCAGGTCCGGGTCGTGGTAGACCGCGCTGGGGTCCACCTGGTAGCCCCGGGCCGGCTGGATGCCGACGAAGGTCAGGCCAAAACGCAGCCCGGCGATCATCATCCGTCCATTGCGGAACATCGGGTCCTGCTGCGGCGCGCCCCAGCGCTCCAGCACCGCCTGTCGGTTGGCCTCGGGCAGCGCCTGGAACATTGCCTGATAGGCGTCCAGTGCCAGGCTTTGCTGGCACGGGCGCTGATCGAGGCTGTCCAGGTCGTTGCTGACGCCACCGAGCAATTGCTGAATCAGCTCGGTGCCGCTGCCGGGCAGCTCGTCCGGCAGCGGGTAACCCTCGGCGTGCAGGGCCTTGAGGATATTCAGCGCGGCCGCTGGAGTATCCAGGCCGACGCCGTTGCCGATCCGCCCGTCCCGGGTCGGGTAGTTGGCCAAGATCAGGGCGATGCGCTTTTGCCCGTTGTCCAGGCGCCCCAGCTCGACCCAGCGACGGGCTAGTTGGGCGACGAAATCCATGCGCTCGGGCTGGCCCCGATAGCAGACCACATCCGACTGACTGCGCTCGCTGCGCCAGGCCAGGTCCTTGAAGCTGATGGGCCGGCTGATGATCCGTCCGTCCAGTTCCGGCAAGGCGATGTGCATGGCCAGGTCCCGCGGGCCCAGGCCCTGCTCGCTGTCACGCCAGCCCGGCTCGTTATCCTGAGCGCAGATGGCCTGGATCACCGGGATATTGCGCCGGAACGGCCGCAGGTGCGGGGCTTCGGGGCTGGACTGGGCAAAGCCGGTGGTGTTGAGGATCACCCCGGCAGCGGCTTGATCCAGCCACTCCTCGACCTGGCTCAGGCAGCCCGCTTCCTTGAGGCTGGCCACGGCCAGCGGCAAAGGGTTGAGTCCCGCCGCCTGCAAGCGCTGGCAGAACAGGTCGATGAAGCCGGTGTTGGCCGCTTGCAGGTGCGAGCGGTAGAACAGCACCGCCGCCACCGCGTGTCCGGGCTGCCAATCGGCTTGCCAGTCGTCCAGGGTGGCGTGGCTCTTGTGCGGGTGGTAGATCGCCGTGCGTGGCAGGCTTTGCGGCTCGCTCCAGGAGTAGTCGCGCCCCGGCAGGCCGCTGGCCAGGCAACGGTAGAAATTCAAGGCATTGTCGCGCCCGCCCTGGCGCAGGTAATGCCAGAGGCGGTCACGCTCAATGGCCGGCACCGTGCTCAGGTCGCTGAGTTCCGGGTCCGGGCGGTCGTCTCCCGGCACCAGGATCAGTTGCACCCCGCGCTGGGACAGCGCCACCAACCGCTCGACGCCGTAGCGCCAATAGGCGATGCCGCCATGCAGGGAAATCAGGATGATCTTGGCGTGCTGCAGCACCTGCTCGACATACAGGTCCACCGAGGCGTGGTTCTGCACCTGCATCGGGTTGGCCAGGCGGAAACTGGGGAAATCCTCGGGCAGCTGCTCGGCGGCGTCCGCCAGCAGCGCCAGACTGGAATCGCCACTGCAGAGGATCACCAGCTCGGCGGGGGTTTGGCCAAGGTCGGCAATGTTGTCATCCGAGACGAATCCGCCGGGCTGGGTCCTGAGCAGGTGCATGGCTTAGACGCTAAGGGCAGCGCGCAGTTGCGCTTCCAGCTGGACGGCATCCAGTTCCTGGCCGATCAGCACCAGGCGCGTGGTCCGGGCTTCGTCGGCACCCCACTTGCGATCGAAGTGCTTGTCGAAACGCGTGCCCACACCCTGGATCAGCAAGCGCATCGGCTTGTTGGGGATCGCGGCAAAACCTTTGACCCGGAGGATGCCGTGCTTGACCACCAGCTGGGTCAGGGCATCCAGCAGCAGGCTTTCGTCGGCCTGGGGCAGCTCGATGGAGATCGAGTCGAAGGCATCGTGATCGTGGTCGTCATGATCGTCGTCGCCATCATGGTGGTGATCGTGGTGGCTGTGGCGGCTGTCGATGTGCTCCTCGGAGCCAACACCCAGGCCCAACAACACATCCAGTGGCAGGCGGCCGCTGCTGGCTTCGATGACCTTGACCGCCGGCGGCAGCTCTTCAGCGACTTCCAGGCGCACCCGGGCCAGGTCTTCAGGATTGATCAGGTCGGTCTTGTTGAGGATCACCAGGTCGGCGCTGGACAGTTGGTCGGCGAACAGCTCATGCAGCGGCGACTCGTGGTCCAGGTTCGGGTCCAGCTTGCGCTGGGCATCCACTTGATCGGGGAAGGCGGCGAAGGTGCCAGCGGCCACGGCCGGGCTGTCGACCACGGTGATCACCGCGTCCACGGTGCAGGCACTGCGGATTTCCGGCCACTGGAAGGCTTGTACCAGGGGCTTGGGCAGGGCCAGGCCGGAGGTTTCGATGAGGATGTGGTCCAGATCGCCACGGCGCGCCACCAGTTCACGCATGACCGGGAAGAATTCTTCCTGCACGGTGCAGCACAGGCAACCGTTGGCCAGTTCGTAGACTCGGCCGCTGGCCTCTTCCTCGGTGCAACCGATGGCACACTGCTTGAGGATCTCGCCGTCGATGCCCAGCTCGCCGAACTCGTTGACGATCACCGCAATGCGCCGACCCTGGGCGTTGTCCAGCATGTGCCGCAGCAAGGTGGTCTTACCCGAACCAAGGAAGCCGGTGACGATGGTGACAGGAAGTTTGGCCAGTGTTTTCATCGGATGCCCCTTGGCAAAGGTGGCGGGCATACGGGACGAGGACCGCAGCATCGGGCGCGCGGAGAATTCGCCACCGGATCACCCCGCCCGGTTGTAGTGAGAATCTTGGGTCGAGGCAGGTCTCCTGGCTGAGGGTCTGCCGGTGCCAGTCCTTGGACTGGCGACCGACGCTTGCTGCGCCTTCCCGCAAGCGTCCAGAACGCCCATGCAGTGGCCTTGCAGCAATCAAACCCTTCACAGTTGCGGGGGCAGCCGCGGCATCGACCGCGTTCCCTTCTTAGCTTCGACCGCTGGCCGAAGAACCTCGAACGCGCAAGGCTACGCAGAGCGCGGGGGGCGGTCAATCGACAATGCACAGGCAAATACCCGCGGCCCTTGTGGGCCGGGGCATGGCAGGAGCCGACTGGCTGGCGTCGACAATCTCCCGGCGCCTTTGGCTGGCCAGCCAGTGTCTGCACCCGCGGCACAACTGAGAAAGACTGGCAATTGACGACGCTCCCCCGCCCATGATCTCCTACACAACTTGTTACGGGTGCCCTTTACAGGGTGAAACGGGAAACCGGTGAATCACGTGCTTTACTCCAAAGTCGTGACCAGTCCGGTGCTGCCCCCGCAACGGTAAGCGAGCGAAGTGTCAGATCCACTGTGCCCTGGGCATGGGAAGGCGACACTTGCAGGCAAGGCCCAGGCCCTGCCCCTCGCCAGCCCGGAGACCGGCCCGCGACACACAAATAACAAACCCGCGGTGGGCGGGCGCTGTTGCAAACCCTGCGTGGCTGTCACGCGGGGTTTTGCTGCGCAACTCCCCCGCTGACACTCCAAAGGGAAGCGCCATGTCGATCATCAGCAGCACCAGCAGCCATTCCGCCAGCAGCACCGCCACTCTGAGCCAGCGCCTGGTGGCCGCCATCGGGGCCTCGATTCTCGGTGCCTGCCTGGTGTATTTCGCCGGTTTCTCGCATATCGAAGCGGTGCACAACGCCGCTCACGATACCCGTCACAGCGCTGCTTTCCCTTGCCACTGAGACCTGCCGAAATGATCAAGCGTATTGCGCAAACCGCAGGTTTCACCGGGCTCCTGGCCGCCCTGCTGCTGACCCTGCTGCAAAGCTTCTGGGTCGCCCCGTTGATCCTGCAGGCGGAAACCTTTGAGAAGGCCCCAGCCGCCGAAGTCCATGAACACGCCGAAGGCGCCATGGCCGGCCACACCCACGATGCCCAAGCCTGGGAGCCGGAAGATGGCTGGCAGCGCGTGCTGTCCACCACCGGTGGCAACCTGGTGGTGGCCGTCGGCTTCGCCCTGATGCTCGCCGGCCTCTACACCCTGCGTGCGCCCAACCGCACATCCCAGGGGCTGCTCTGGGGCCTGGCCGGCTACGCGACCTTCTGCCTGGCGCCAACCCTGGGCCTGCCACCGGAGTTGCCAGGGACCGCCGCCGCCGATCTGGTGCAGCGCCAGGTCTGGTGGGTCGGCACTGCCGCGTCCACCGCCGCCGGTATCGCGCTGATCGTGTTTGCCCAGAACTGGCTGCTGAAGCTGTTGGGCGCGGCCATCATCGCCGTGCCTCACGTGATCGGTGCGCCCCAGCCTGAAGTGCACTCGATGCTCGCGCCAGAAGCCCTGGAGGCGCAGTTCAAGATCGCCTCGCAATTGACCAACGCCGCGTTCTGGCTGGCCCTGGGCCTGATCAGCGCCTGGTTGTTCCGGCGCAAGAACACGGATCAATACTCGGCATGATCGAGATGCGCGCAGCGCCGACCCTGCTGGTGGTCGGCCTGGGTTGCCAGAAAGGCTGCCCGGCGACCACGCTGCGCGCGCTGCTCGATCAGGTACTGCAGGCCCATCGCATCGACTCGCAGCAAGTCCTCGCCCTGGCCAGCATCGACCTGAAACAGGCCGAGCCCGGCCTGCTGGAACTGGCCGCACAGTTGGAACTGCCGCTGACCTGCTTCAGCAGCACGCAACTGGCACCTTATGCCCTGCGCCTGAGCCATCGTTCGCAGATCGCCTTCGAGCGTACCGGCTGCTACGGCGTTGCCGAAAGCGCAGCCCTGGCCCTGGCCGAACAACTGCATCCAGGCACGGCCAAACTGTTGATCCCCCGACAAAAATACGCCCAGGCCACCCTGGCATTGGCCGCTTGCCAGTAAAATCCCCGATAATCCCCGCCCTTGATCATGAGCAATCTTCATCTGAAGCCGTGCTCCCGCCCTTTTTTCACAGGACACAGCCATGACTGTCTATTTCATCGGTGCCGGTCCCGGCGATCCGGAACTGATCACCGTCAAGGGCCAGCGTCTGATCCATCGCTGCCCGGTGATCATCTATGCCGGCTCCCTGGTGCCCGAGGCGGTACTCGAAGGCCACTGTGCGCAGCGACTGATCAACAGCGCCGAACTGCACCTTGAACAGATCATCGAAGCGATCAAGGAGGCTCACGCCCAAGGCCAGGATGTGGCCCGGGTGCACTCCGGCGACCCAAGCCTGTACGGCGCCATCGGCGAGCAGATCCGTTACCTGCGGGAGCTGGACATTCCCTTCGAAGTCATTCCCGGGGTCACCGCCACCGCCGCCTGCGCCGCACTGCTGGGGGCCGAGCTGACATTGCCGGACGTGTCTCAGAGCGTGATTCTCACCCGCTATGCCGACAAGACCGCGATGCCCGCCGGCGAAGAATTCGCCAGCCTCGCAGCCCATGGAGCGACCATGGCGATTCATCTTGGGGTCAACCATCTGCAGAAGATCGTTGCCGAACTGCTGCCCCACTACGGCGCCGACTGCCCGATTGCGGTGGTGCACCGCGCTACCTGGCCCGACCAGGATTGGGTGCTGGGCACCCTCGCGGACATTGTCGAGAGGGTCGCCGCCAAGGGCTTCCGGCGTACGGCACTGATTCTGGTGGGCCGGGTCTTGGCCACCGATGCATTTAGCGAATCCTCCCTGTACCGCGCCGGGCATGCGCACCTCTATCGCCCCTGAGCCCACCTGACCTCCCGTAGGAGCTGGCTTGCCAGCGAAGGCGATCTCGATATTGGCGTACGTCTCAGGGGCCCTTTCGCCGGCAAGCCGGCTCCTACAGGGTTGGATGCCTTCCCGGTAACGCCCTGCAGGAGCTGGCTTGCTAGCGAACGCGTTCTCACCGGCAGCACAAGGCTCAAGGGCCCTTTCGCCGGCAAGCCGGCTCCTAGGCCGATTTGTTGGGCACAGCAGGCATAAAAAAACGGCGCTCACGGGGCGCCGTTTTTTATCTCGCAGCGAACGCCTTAGTAGTAGGCGTTTTCTTTCTGCGTGTGGTCGGTGACGTCGCGGACGCCCTTGAGCTCGGGAATACGCTCGAGCAGGGTGCGCTCGATGCCTTCCTTCAAGGTCACATCCGCCTGGCCGCAGCCCTGGCAACCGCCACCGAACTGCAGAACGGCAATGCCGTCCTCGACGACGTCGATCAGGCTGACCTGGCCGCCGTGGCTGGCCAGCCCCGGGTTGATCTCGGTTTGCAGGTAGTAGTTGATGCGCTCGTTGACCGGGCTGTCGGCGTTGACCATCGGCACTTTGGCGTTGGGCGCCTTGATGGTCAGCTGGCCGCCCATGCGGTCGGTGGCGTAGTCGACCACCGCGTCATCGAGAAAACCCTCACTGAAGGCATCGATGTAGGCGGTGAAGCTTTTCAGACCCAGGGCCTTGTCTTCGGGTTTTTCTTCGCCCGGCTTGCAATAGGCGATGCAGGTCTCGGCGTACTGAGTCCCTGGCTGGGTGATAAAAACGCGGATGCCAATCCCCGGGGTGTTCTGCTTGGATAGCAGATCAGCCAGATAATCGTGGGCGGCGTCGGTAATGGTTATGGCGCTCATGGTGGTTCCTCGCAGACGTGGGCGCAGTTTACGCCAATCGACGCCGCTGACAAAGTCCTAGTATTTTTGTCGGGATAGACCTTGGTATAGAGCGTCCCCGGGCCCTGCCGAGGCGCGGGCCGAGGACGGATAACGGCTCTATATCAAAGGTTCTCGTAACGGTTCATGTCCATGACCCCGGCTTCCACCGGGTCGGTTTCCTGCAAGTAGCGGGTCTGGTCGTGGAAGTACTGCCAAAACTGCGGATGACTGCGACGGATGCCCCAGCGCTCGACGATTTTCTCGAAGCTCGCCGGATCCCTGGCCTCTTGCATGGCCTGGACAAAATCCGGCACTTGCTCGGCCGGCACATTGAACATGAAGTTCGGGTAGCTGCTGAGGATGCCCGGGAAGATGGTCAGGGTGTCCAGGCCCGGCTGGTAACGCAGTGACTCGCCAAGCAGGAAGGCCACGTTACTGTGGGCGCGATTGCGCAGCATGCTGTAGAACTCGCGCTTGCCGCTCGCGGCCTGGACCCGCAGCACGGTCGCTTCCGGTAACTGCTCGATGACCTTGAGCCCCGCCGCCGGGCGCGAGGTCAGGCGGCTCAGGGCCTGTTCGGCATCCTGCAGCGCCGGGTCGATATTGGGCCGCGAGCAGTAGGCACCGGTACAGCGGTTGATCGGATCCGGCTTGGCGTTGAGGTCGCCATAGCGGGCCAGCAACTGATTGGCAAAGTCCCTCTTCGGGTCCTTGAGGTCGAGTTTCAGGGCGCTGCGCTTGTCGTCGTCGATGGACTCGTAATCCAGCCACATCTTGAACTTGCCGCTGTTCTGGTACCAATCGTCGAGGAAGTCTTCGCGGGTACCGGCCGGCATCAGGCGCAGGAAGTTCTGCTCCGCGCCGTTGCGGATCAGGTCGAAATACAAACGGGTCTGGGCCTGGTGGGAAACGTTGCCGAACACGTCGAAGTTCACCGCCAACTGATAGTAGGTGCGCTCCAGCAACGGGTAGTCGAACAGCCACATCGTCTGCGGCACTTCGCCGATCAGGCCCTTGGTCACCGAGGCGCTGTCGAAGTGGCGGAAGATACTCAGCAATGCGTTGTCGTTGCCGGCCCACAGGGACGACCAGCTGGGTGCCGGAGAGTCGGCATAGAAGTCGCGGCGCAGGGCCTCGTACTCATTGCGCTTGTCACGATAGGACAGCCACAGGCTGAGCACACTGCCGACATCATCGTTTTGCCCGGGCATCGCCAGCAACGGCGTGGCCTGGCCGCGATACGCCGGGTCGGTGATGTACAGGTCGTGCTCCGGCGCCTGGAACAGTGCCCAGAAGTTGTCACGAATCACATCGGTAGCGATCTGCCCGCGGCACACCGGGCCACGGATAAAGGTGCGCACGAAATACTCGGCGTTATCCAGCATGAACTGGTAGCGGGCCTTGGCCGGAATCGCCTCGAACGTCTCGAACGGGTTGGCCCGGCGCGCCGGCCCGTAGCCCGGCAAGGCGTTGACCTGCCAGTCGCCGCTGTAGAACAGGGTCTTGACCCGGGCCATCTTCGCCGCGCTCAGCGCATAGGTGATGTGGGTCTTGTGCACGATCACCCCTTGCACCGGCCACAGGCGGTAATACACCTGGGTGCCCGGGTCATCGTTGGGGCGCCGGGTGTTGATCAGGTCAATCGGCTGGCCGCTGGGGGTACGCGAACGCACCCACTGGAAGAAGTGCCCCGGCTCGCCGCCTTCAAAATAGATATGGGCGAGGAACAAATGCTCGAAGAGCCAGCGCGCCACCAGGCTTTCCCGGGCACCGGGAGCGTTGAGCAGGTTTTCCCACTGGGCCACTTGCAGGCTTTCCCGGGCACTGGGGGCCAGGGCCTGTTCGTCGATCGGCGCCCCCGAGGCCAACCAGCGTTGCAGGGTCTGGTACTGCTGGTCGGTAAGACCGGTCACGGCCAGGGGCATGCCTTCTTTCGGATGGGCGCTGGCGTAGCCATCGAATTCCGCCGGTTGTGCGCACATGTTCTCCCGGCTCAGGCCCAGGGCGATCTCACTCGGCAGCTTGGCGTTGGGCTGCAGCGGCGTGCGGTGCCCCAACTCGAGCATCCGCGCCATCAGCGCAGCCTGGCTACCCTGGGCATCGAGTACCGAATAGAAGTCCTTGTGCTGCCAGGCAGCCTTGCCGAAGGCGTCGTAGAACAACCGGGTCGGCGCCTGGGCTTTGCTGCGCTCGCCGTCGTAGACCGGGATCTTCGAAGCGCCGCGACCGGCACCCTCGCCGCTGCCCAGGTTGAGCTGACAGGCGGAGTCGTAGCAGGCATGACAGGCCACGCATTTCTCGGTGAAAATCGGCTGGATATCGCGGGTGTAGGAAATAGCCGGCGCCGGACCTTGGGCCATGCACAGTGAACTCAATAGCAGCAGCACGCTGCTGACGACAAAACGATACGGCATGTCCCTGTCCCGAAAGTAAAAAACGCCGCGATTCTACCGGTCTCGCCCGCCGACCAACATGAGCGATATTCATGCAAAACCCCCGCATGCTACAAAAGCATGCAGGTTTGCTATGATCCACGCCCTTCGTAATGGCCCTACCAGGTAGTTCTCATGTCTGACCGCAGTGCTCGCCTCAACGCTCTCCAGCAAGCCCTCAAAGAGCGCATTCTGATTCTTGATGGCGGCATGGGCACCATGATCCAGAGCTACAAGCTCGAAGAACAGGACTACCGTGGCAAGCGTTTCGCCGATTGGCCCAGCGACGTCAAGGGCAACAACGACCTGTTGGTGATCACCCGTCCGGACGTGATCGGTGGCATCGAAAAAGCCTATCTGGATGCCGGCGCCGATATCCTGGAAACCAACACCTTCAACGCCACGCGCATTTCCATGGCCGATTACGGCATGGAAGAACTGGCCTACGAATTAAACGTAGAGGGCGCACGACTGGCGCGCAAGGTGGCCGACGCCAAGACCCTGGAGAACCCGGACAAGCCACGTTTCGTCGCCGGTGTACTGGGCCCGACCAGCCGTACCTGCTCGCTGTCGCCGGACGTCAACAACCCTGGCTATCGCAACGTCACCTTTGATCAACTGGTGGAAAACTACACCGAGGCCACCAAGGGCCTGATCGAGGGCGGCGCCGACCTGATCCTGATCGAAACCATCTTCGACACCCTCAACGCCAAGGCGGCGATCTTTGCCGTGCAGGGCGTGTTCGAGGAACTGGGCGTCGAGCTGCCGATCATGATTTCCGGGACCATCACCGACGCCTCCGGCCGCACCCTGTCCGGGCAGACCACCGAGGCGTTCTGGAACTCCGTGGCCCACGCCAAGCCGATTTCGGTAGGCCTGAACTGCGCCCTCGGCGCCAGCGAACTGCGCCCTTACCTGGAAGAGCTGTCGAACAAGGCCAGCACCCACGTCTCGGCGCACCCCAACGCCGGCCTGCCCAACGAATTCGGCGAATACGACGAACTGCCGGAACAAACCGCCAAGGTCATCGAAGAATTCGCCCAGAGCGGCTTCCTCAACATCGTCGGCGGTTGCTGCGGCACCACGCCGGGGCATATCGGGGCAATCGCCAAGGCTGTGGCCGGCTATGCGCCACGGCAGATTCCCGACATCCCCAAGGCCTGCCGCCTGTCGGGCCTGGAGCCCTTCACCATCGATCGCAGTTCATTGTTCGTCAACGTCGGCGAACGGACTAACATCACCGGCTCCGCACGCTTTGCCCGACTGATCCGCGAGGACAACTACACCGAGGCCCTGGAAGTCGCCCTGCAGCAGGTGGAAGCTGGCGCCCAGGTCATCGACATCAACATGGACGAAGGGATGCTGGATTCGAAGAAGGCCATGGTGACCTTCCTCAATCTGATCGCCGGTGAACCGGACATCTCTCGCGTGCCGATCATGATCGACTCCTCCAAGTGGGAAGTGATCGAAGCCGGCCTGAAATGCATCCAGGGCAAGGGCATCGTCAACTCCATCAGCATGAAGGAAGGTGTCGAGCAGTTCATTCATCACGCCAAACTGTGCAAGCGCTATGGCGCCGCCGTGGTGGTGATGGCCTTTGACGAAAGCGGACAGGCCGACACCGAGGCGCGCAAGAAGGAAATCTGCAAGCGCTCCTACGACATCCTGGTCAACGAAGTGGGCTTCCCACCGGAAGACATCATCTTCGACCCGAACATCTTCGCCGTGGCCACCGGGATCGAGGAACACAACAACTACGCCGTGGATTTCATCAATGCCTGCGCCTACATCCGCGATGAACTGCCCTATGCGCTGACCTCCGGTGGCGTGTCCAACGTGTCGTTCTCGTTCCGCGGCAACAACCCGGTGCGCGAGGCGATCCACTCGGTGTTCCTGCTGTATGCGATCCGCAACGGCCTGACCATGGGCATCGTCAACGCCGGCCAGCTGGAGATCTACGACCAGATCCCACAGGAACTGCGTGACGCCGTGGAGGACGTGATCCTCAACCGCACCCCGGAAGGCACCGACGCCCTCCTCGCCATCGCCGACAAGTACAAGGGCGATGGCAGCGTCAAGGAAGCCGAGACCGAAGAGTGGCGCAGCTGGGAGGTCAACAAGCGCCTCGAGCACGCCCTGGTCAAAGGCATCACCACGCATATCGTCGAAGACACCGAAGAGTCACGCCAGTCGTTCGCCCGTCCGATCGAGGTGATCGAAGGCCCGCTGATGTCTGGCATGAACATCGTTGGCGACCTGTTCGGCGCCGGCAAAATGTTCCTGCCCCAGGTGGTGAAATCCGCCCGGGTCATGAAGCAGGCCGTGGCCCACCTGATCCCGTTCATCGAGCTGGAAAAAGGCGACAAGCCGGAAGCCAAGGGCAAGATCCTCATGGCCACGGTCAAGGGCGACGTGCACGACATCGGCAAGAACATCGTCGGCGTGGTGCTGGGCTGTAACGGCTACGACATCGTCGACCTGGGGGTGATGGTGCCGGCAGAGAAGATCCTGCAGGTCGCCAAGGAGCAGAAATGCGACATCATCGGCCTTTCCGGGCTGATCACCCCGTCTTTGGACGAAATGGTCCACGTCGCCCGTGAAATGCAGCGCCAGGATTTCCACCTGCCGCTGATGATCGGTGGCGCCACCACCTCCAAAGCCCACACCGCAGTGAAGATCGAGCCCAAGTACAGCAACGACGCGGTGATCTACGTCACCGACGCCTCCCGCGCCGTGGGTGTGGCCACGCAGCTGCTGTCCAAGGAACTCAAGGCCGGTTTCGTCGAGAAAACCCGCCTGGAATACATCGAGGTGCGCGAGCGTACCGCCAATCGCAGCGCCCGTACCGAGCGCCTGAGCTACCCCGCGGCCATCGCCAAGAAGCCACAGTTCGACTGGAGCACCTACGCGCCAGTCAAACCGACCTTCACCGGGGCCAAGGTGCTGGACAACATCGACCTCAAGGTCCTGGCCGAATACATCGACTGGACGCCGTTCTTCATCTCCTGGGACCTGGCCGGCAAGTTCCCGCGCATTCTCGAAGACGAAGTGGTGGGTGAAGCGGCTACGGCGCTGTACCAGGACGCTCGGGAAATGCTCGACAAGCTGATCAATGAAAAACTCATCAGCGCCCGCGCAGTCTTCGGTTTCTGGCCAGCCAACCAGGTGCAGGACGACGACCTGGAAGTCTACGGCGAGGACGGCCAGCCACTGGCGCGCCTGCATCACCTGCGCCAGCAGATCATCAAGACCGACGGCAAGCCGAACTTCTCCCTGGCTGACTTCGTGGCCCCCAAGGACAGCGGCATCACCGACTACGTGGGTGGCTTTATCACCACCGCCGGGATCGGCGCCGAGGAAGTGGCCAAGGCCTACCAGGACGCCGGCGACGACTACAACTCGATCATGGTCAAGGCCCTGGCCGACCGCTTGGCCGAAGCCTGCGCCGAGTGGCTGCACCAGCAGGTACGTAAAGATTACTGGGGTTATGCCAAGGACGAGACGCTGGACAACGAAGCGCTGATCAAGGAGCAGTACAGCGGTATCCGCCCAGCCCCGGGCTATCCGGCCTGCCCTGATCACACCGAAAAGAGCACCTTGTTCACCCTGCTCGACCCTGAAGCCAGCGAATACAAAGCCGGGCGCAGCGGCGTATTCCTGACCGAGCACTACGCCATGTTCCCGGCGGCGGCGGTCAGCGGCTGGTACTTCGCCCATCCGCAGGCGCAGTACTTTGCCGTAGGCAAGGTCGACAAGGACCAGGTGCAGAGCTACACCGAGCGCAAAGGCCAGGACCTGGCCGTGAGCGAACGCTGGCTGGCACCGAACCTGGGCTACGACAACTGATAACAGAAAGCGCCGTACCGCCGGTCGCGCCGCTGTAGGAGCGGGAACCGGCTTGCCGACGAAGGTGATCTCAAGGCACCTTCGCTGGCAAGCCAACCGCCCCTGGCGGCATTGTCTATGCTCTGTTGACACTCAACCGTGTCGAGGGATTTATGGACGATCCAAGCAAGGACAATCAACCTCCGACCTTCCTGCAGATGCTGCAAAGCGTGCTGGCTGCAGCCTTCGGCGTGCAAAGCGGGAAAAACCGCGCCCGCGACTTCAGCCACGGCAAGCCCAGTCACTTCATTGTGCTGGGCATTCTGTTTACCACCCTGTTCGTCCTGGTCCTGCTGGGCATTGCCAATCTGGCGATGCACCTGGCCGGGGTCTGAGTCGGCCTTATCGCAGCAGCAGCTGCAGACCGAAGGGATAACGATAGCTGTCTGGCTTGCCTTGGGCGGACAGCTTGCGAAAATCGACCTTGGCGCCCACCTGATCGCCCATCCGCAGCAGTTGCTGCGCCTGGGTGAGGGTCAACGATTGGAACAACGACAACTGCCAATCCGGGCCGCCCAAACGCTTGGCATCCAGCCCCAGAGCATCATCGTGGAGCGCCACCATGGCCCAGCCACCCAGGGTGAAATGCCCCGCGACCAGCACCGATAACTGCCCATCGATCAATGCCTGCAAAGCCTCGGGCGAGCTGTTGACCCCGCTGAACAGCAGGTCCACGCCAGGCTTGCGTCCCAACTCCCGGGCCGCACGCATGGCCCCCAAGGCCATTTCATCGTTGGCCGACCAGACCAGTTGGGTTTGCGGATAACGCCGGAGCAATTGTTCCGCCTGCCGGTAAGCGCGTTCACGACTCCACTCGCCATAGACCAACTGACGCAAATGCACTTGCGGGTGCTCGGCCAAGGCACGGCGCAGGCCCTGCTCGCGCAACTGCGCCGAGGGCGTGACCTTGAGGCCGGAGAACGCCAGCAAGTCGATTGACTGGCCTTCGGGCACCGGTCCGTGCTTGCGCAGCAACTCCTTGAGCATCCGATAACCGGCCTCTTCGTCGTTACCCACCATGCTGCCCATCCAGTCGGAATAGCTGTGCTGGCTCTGCCCGATCAACTCACGCTGGTCCTCGGTCAAAGGGCTGTTGACGATAAACAGCTTGATCCCGGAGCCTTGGGACAATCGCAGGATTTGCGGCGCGATATATTGCTCGTTCACCAAGATCAGGTAATCGGGCTTCGTGGCCGCCTGGAATAGCTCCCGAGCCTGGTCAAGGGTATTTTGCGGATTGCGCTCGGCATACAGAATATGCAGGTCCATTCCCAGATCCCGGGCCGCGGCCTGCATGAATTGCGAATAACTGACCCAGAAAATTTCCGTCGAATTGCCCGGGTTGAGAAACACCACCGACGTCGCCTGAGCTGTCGCCCAAAACGGCAGGCTGAGCCACAACAGACACTTGCACAGAACCTTGAACATCACGAAAAGAGCCCCAGAATTATCCCGGGTAGTA
Organism: Pseudomonas sp. Fl5BN2; assembly: GCF_009908205.1. Lineage (NCBI taxonomy): Bacteria > Pseudomonadati > Pseudomonadota > Gammaproteobacteria > Pseudomonadales > Pseudomonadaceae > Pseudomonas > Pseudomonas sp. Fl5BN2. The sequence continues at coordinate 102,752 of NZ_JAAARL010000014.1, forward strand.
TAACTGGCAAAATACTGGCCAACGGCGTCAAATTGTCAGGATTGTCCGACAATCCAGGCTCTTTTTATCCCGGGACTACTGGTGGCTGACCCAAAACACGGCCGTACCCACGACCAGTATGATCAGAAAGAGAATGGCCCAAGCATCAACACTGCTGTCACTTTTCCTAACCTTGGTTGGATGACTCATAGCATCGCCTCTAATAGATTTTGTGGGTGACTGCTCAAAGACAGATCACAGTTAAGCCCAGGATTGCCCCCATCACAAATGTGGGTACTCACAACCCCCTACCGTTAGTCGTTTTGGTTCTTTGCATATACTCAAACATCACTTTTGCGCATAACCGCAAACTGGTATCGTTCGGCGGCTCCGATGGGAGTGCGCGGCCGTGCGCGCAGATTTGCTTACATGGGTGGGGTTGAGCGTGAACCAAGGCAGGACGAGGTGAAACCGGCAACAAGCCGCGATTGACTGCAGTTCAAACGCCCTGAAGAACCTGTTCACCGCAGTATTTGCCAAGTGCGCTCTTGTGCCACCTGTAGCCTGAGAACTGGACCTATATGTACGTATACGACGAGTACGATCAGCGGATCATCGAGGACCGCGTCAAGCAGTTCCGTGATCAGACCCGACGCTATCTGGCAGGCGAGCTGAGCGAAGAAGAATTCCGCCCCCTGCGCCTGCAGAATGGCCTCTATATCCAACGTTTTGCCCCGATGCTGCGGGTCGCCGTGCCCTATGGCCAGCTGACTTCGCGCCAAGCGCGGATGATGGCCAAGATCGCCCGCGACTACGACAAGGGCTATGCGCACATCAGCACCCGGCAGAACGTACAGTTCAACTGGCCGGCCCTGGAAGACGTGCCGGACATCCTCGCCGAACTGGCCACCGTGCAGATGCACGCGATCCAGACCAGCGGCAACTGCCTGCGCAACGTCACCACCGATCAGTTCGCCGGTGTTGCTGCGGACGAACTGATCGACCCGCGCCCCTGGTGCGAGATCGTCCGCCAGTGGACCACCTTCCACCCCGAGTTCGCCTATCTGCCGCGCAAGTTCAAGATCGCCATCAACGGCTCGACCTCTGACCGTGCGGCCATCGAAGTCCACGACATTGGCCTGGAGCCGGTGTACAACGCCGCCGGCGAGCTGGGTTTCCGTGTGCTGGTCGGTGGCGGCCTGGGCCGTACCCCGGTGGTCGGTGCCTTCATCAACGAGTTCCTGCCGTGGCAGGACCTGTTGAGCTACCTCGATGCGATCCTGCGGGTCTACAACCGCTACGGTCGTCGTGACAACAAGTACAAGGCGCGGATCAAGATCCTGGTCAAGGCCCTGACCCCCGAAGTGTTCGCCGAAAAGGTCGACGCCGAGATGGTCCACCTGAAAGGCGGCCAGACCACCCTGACCGAGGCCGAAGTGCATCGCGTGGCCAAGCATTTCGTCGATCCGGACTACCAGTCCCTGAGCAATCAGGACGCCGAGCTTGCGACTCTTGACCAGGAGCACCCGGGTTTTGCCCGCTGGCGCGTACGCAACACCCTGGCCCACAAGAAGCCGGGTTATGTTGCCGTGACCCTGTCGCTCAAGCCTACCGGCGTAGCACCGGGGGATGCCACCGACAAACAGTTCGACGCCATCGCCGACCTGGCCGAGCGCTACAGTTTTGGCCAGCTGCGCACCTCCCATGAACAGAACGTGATTCTCGCCGACGTCGAGCAAAGCCAACTGTTCACCCTCTGGGGCGAGTTGCGTGAAAACGGCTTCGCTACGCCGAACATCGGCTTGCTGACCGACATCATCTGCTGCCCGGGGGGCGACTTCTGCTCCCTGGCCAACGCCAAGTCGATCCCGATTGCCGAGTCCATCCAACGTCGCTTCGACGACCTGGACTACCTGTTCGACATCGGCGAACTGGACTTGAACATCTCCGGCTGCATGAATGCCTGTGGTCACCACCACGTCGGCCACATCGGCATCCTCGGTGTCGACAAGAAAGGCGAGGAGTTCTATCAAGTGTCCCTGGGCGGCAGTGCCAGCCGTGATGCCAGCCTGGGCAAGATCCTCGGCCCGTCCTTCGCCCAGGACGCCATGCCCGACGTAATCTCCAAGCTGATCGATGTGTACGTCGAACAACGCACTGAAGACGAGCGCTTCATCGACACCTACCAACGTATTGGCATCGACCTCTTCAAGGAGCGCGTCTATGCAGCGAATCATTAAGAACAACGAGGTCATCGACGAAACCTGGCACCTGCTGCCCAAGGATTCGACCCTCGACGGCATCTCCAACTGCGACGACCTGATCGTGCCGCTGGCCCTGTGGCGCGAGCATGCTCACGCCCTCAAGGCCCGCGACGGCGGCCTGGGTGTGTGGCTGGATGCGGATGAAGAAGCGGAAGAGATCGGCGACGACGTTGACCAGTTCCAGGTCATTGCCCTGAACTTCCCGGCCTTCACCGATGGCCGCAACTACTCCAACGCCCGCCTGCTGCGCGACCGTTATCGCTACAAAGGCGAATTGCGGGCAATTGGCGACGTGCTGCGCGACCAACTGTTCTACCTGCACCGCTGCGGCTTCGACGCCTATGCCTTGCGAGCCGACAAGGACCCGTACGAAGCCCTGGAAAGCCTCAAGGACTTCTCGGTGACTTACCAGGCCGCCACCGACGAACCGCTGCCGCTGTTCCGTCGTCGCTAATTCCAAGCGCCAACAAAAAGCCCTGAACCGGTCTCCCGGTTCAGGGCTTTTTTGTATCCGCCTCTCCCTCCGACCGTAGGAGCCGGCTTGCCGGCGAAGGGGCCTTCGAACCTTGCACAAACCTTGCGACCGCCTTCGCTGGCAAGCCAGCTCCTACAAAGCCGGCTTCTACAAGGCCAGCGGGGTTACCAGAAGCGCTGCTGGGTCAGGCGACTCCACCAGGTCAGCAGCACACGGTCGATGGACCCGCTGGCCGCCAGCCCCACGCGCTCCTGCAGGCTCTTGCGCTCGGCATAGTGCAAGTGGAAGACCTCGGCGCTCTTGGCCTTGTCCGCCAGGTATTCGTCGCTGGTCTGCAACTCGTCCACCAGCAGTTTTTCCTGCGCCGCCACACCCAGCCAGACTTCACCGGTAGCCACTTCATCAATGGCCAGTTGCGGGCGATAACGCGATACGAAGTTCTTGAACAATTGATGGGTCACGTCCAGGTCTTCCTGGAACTTCTCCCGGCCCTTCTCGGTGTTTTCGCCAAACACCGTCAGGGTGCGCTTGTACTCGCCGGCGGTGAGCACTTCGAAATCGATATCGTGCTTCTTCAGCAGGCGATTGACGTTGGGCAGCTGCGCCACCACACCGATGGAACCGAGGATGGCAAACGGCGCACTGATAATTTTCTCGCCGATACAGGCCATCATGTAGCCGCCGCTGGCCGCGACCTTATCGATGCACACCGTCAGCGGCACCCCGGCCTGGCGGATACGCGCCAGTTGCGACGACGCCAGACCATAGCTGTGGACCATGCCGCCACCGCTTTCCAGGCGCAGCACTACCTCATCCTTGGGTGTGGCCAGGCTCAACAAGGCGGTAATCTCATGGCGCAAGCCTTCCGTCGCCGAAGCCTTGATATCGCCATTGAAGTCCAATACGAACACTCGGGACTTGACCTCGGCGGGTTGCTTCTTCTGCTTCTTCTCGCTCTTGCCCTGGGCCTTGCGCAAGGCCTTGAGTTGATCCTTGTCCAGCAGGCTCTGCTCCAGGCGCTCACGCAGGTCCTTGTAGAAATCATTCAGCTTGCTGACTTGAAGCTGCCCGGTACCCTTGCGCCGGCCCTTGCTGCGCAGCGCAGCGGCGGTGATCAGCACCACCAGGATGGCGGCCACCAAGGTCACGGTCTTGGCCAGGAAACTGGCGTATTCGGCAAAAAACTCCACAGGGACTCCTCAAACATGGACCGCTGCCAACCAGCAGCGCAATGGGCTCAAGCATACCGGCGCGACCGGTCGGCCACCAGTCGCGAAACCTTGTGTAACCATGCTCCAAGAATCATTTCAAACAAGCGTATGTTTTTTCATTGACAGCTCACCGGCATCCTCATAACCTCGCAAAACTTTCAACGTACCGGGATGATGCGGACGTGGGCAGCATCTACTTGATTCGACATGGCCAGGCCTCTTTCGGTACAGACGATTATGACGTGCTGTCACCCACCGGCGTGCGTCAAGCCGCAGTGCTCGGTGAGCATCTGGCAGCCCTCGGAGTCAATTTCGATCGTTGCCTGTCCGGTGACTTGCGCCGTCAGCAGCACACCGCGCAGACCACCATGGAACAGATGGGCGCTGCCGGCATGACCAGCCCCAAGCTGGAAATCGACCCGGCCTTCAACGAATTCGATGCCGACGCCATCATCCGTGGCCTGCTGCCCGACCTGCTACCGCAGGAGCCCGAAGCCCTTAACATCTTGCGCAACGCCGCGCAGCACCGCGCCGAGTTCCAACGCATCTTCGCCCTGATCATCCAGCGCTGGCTGGCCGGCACCTACGATCCACCGGGCCTGGAAAGCTGGCTGGGCTTCGTCGAGCGGGTCCAGGGTGGCCTGCAACGGATTCTCGAAGCAGCGGACAATCAACAGAAAATTGCGGTATTCACCTCGGGTGGCACCATCACCGCCCTGCTCCACCTGATCACCCGGATGCCTGCCCAGCAGGCCTTCGAATTGAACTGGCAAATCGTCAACACCTCGCTCAACCAGCTGAAATTCCGCGGTCGCGAGGTGTCCCTGGCTTCCTTCAACGGTCATGCGCATCTGCAACTGTTGAAGGCCCCGGAGCTCATCACCTTTCGTTGAGCCCGGCTTACTGTGACCCTTGTGTAATCACCCCATAAAAGGATCGAACCATGACCTCCGTAGCAGACGCCGTACAAGCCATGCAAGCCAAGTTCAACCCAGCTGCCGCTGCCGGCCTGGACCTGGTTTTCGGTTTCCGCATCGATGACTCCAAGCATTTCTCGCTGGTAGTCAAGGACAGCACCTGCGAACTCAAAGAAGGCGAGAACCCAGACGCCCAAGTCACCCTGGTGATGGATGGCGAGACCCTGGACGGCATCGTCAGCGGCGAAACCGACGGCATGCAAGCCTTCATGGGCGGCAAACTGCGCGCCGAAGGCGACATGATGCTGGCGATGAAACTCAGCGAGCTGTTCCCAGCCTAAGACCCCTCCGGTCAGGCTGCACCCGAATCCCGCCCCTGTGGCGGGATTCGTCGTTTCTGCAGGTCATGTTTTGGCTCCCGCTCCCTCGGCCACCCTGCGGCGGAAAACCGGGACACGGCAGTGCGGCAGACCCGCTGCCAATACCAGGTCTGGCGCCTGCTGCGCAGAGTTCCCTTACCGCAAAACTGCCAAATAGAGCCGTTGAGCGCCTGATCCGCACGTCGACTCGCTTGATTGATCTCGGTCAGGTATTGCTCGTCAACACCCCTCTACTCTTGCGCCTTCATCGCGGCCAGGGACGGCTCAGTCGAAACCTGTGGCACCCCGCGCTCACTCACGGAAGAGTCTGTTTATGCGATCCCTGAAGATCATCCTGCTATCCACCGCCTTCAACGGCCTGACCCAACGCGCCTGGCTCGACCTGCGCCAGGCCGGGCACCGCCCCAGCGTAGTGCTGTTCACCAACGAGGAGGAAGTCTGCCGGCAGATCGAAGAGGCCGAAGCCGACCTGGTGATCTGCCCCTTCCTCAAGGACCGGGTACCGCAACAGCTGTGGAGCCACCCCAAACGCCCGGTGGTGATCATCCACCCGGGTATTGTCGGCGACCGCGGCGCCAGTGCCCTGGACTGGGCCATCAGCAAGGAACTCAAGCGCTGGGGCGTCACCGCGTTGCAGGCAGTAGAGGAAATGGACGCCGGGCCGATCTGGTCGACCCACGAATTCAACCTGCCCGCCGGGCTGCGCAAATCCGAGCTGTACAACGGCCTGGTGAGCGACGCCGCAATCCACTGCATCCGCGACGTAGTGGAGAAATTCCGTAGCGGCTTCACCCCCGTCCCTCTGGACTACAGCAACCCCTCGGTACTCGGGTGCCTGCAACCGAACATGAAACAATGCGACCGTACCTTCAGCTGGCACGATTGCGCGCACTTCATCAAGCGCAGCATCGACGCCGCCGACGGTCAGCCCGGGGTCCTCGCCAGCCTCGCCGGCGGCCAGTACTACGTGTACGACGCCCACCTGGATTCACGCAGCGGCCTACCGGGACAACTGCTGGCGGTACACGATGACGCGGTCCTGGTGGCCTGCGGCGATCACAGTTTGTGGATCGGTGCCCTGCGGCTCAAACCCCAGCCCGGTGAAGAAACCTTCAAGCGTCCCGCCCGCCACGTGCTGGCCGAACGCCTGAACGAGGTGCCGGTACTCGACTGGTCGGTGGCCAGCACCCCGTTCAGCACCGAGGCCTATCAGCCGATCCGCTACCGTGAATCCGGCAAGGTCGGCGAGCTGACCTTCGAGTTCTACAACGGCGCGATGAGCACCGAACAATGCCAGCGACTGGTCGAGGCCCTGCGCTGGGTCAAGGCCCGCGACACCGAAGTACTGCTGGTGCGCGGCGGTCGCGGCGCATTCTGCAATGGCGTGCACCTCAACGTGATCCAGGCCGCCGAAGTGCCAGGCCTGGAAGCCTGGGCCAACATCCAGGCGATCGACGATGTCTGCCTGGAACTGCTGACGGCGCGCCAATTGGTGGTCAGCGGCCTGACCGGCAATGCCGGGGCCGGCGGGCTGATGCTTGGCCTGGCGGCGGACGTGGTCCTGGCCCGTGCCGACACCGTGTTCAACCCCCACTACAAGAGCATGGGCCTGTACGGCTCGGAATATTGGACCTACAGCCTGCCCCGCGCCGTCGGCCAGCCAATGGCCCTGGAGTTGACCGAAGCCTGCCTGCCGGTCAGCGCCCTCCAGGCCTTGCAGATGGGCATGGTGCAAGAGCTCGGCCCACGTGACCCGGACGAATTCGGCCTGTGGTTGCTACAACGGGCCAACGCAGTGATCAACGATCCGAGCTACCAGCACCTGCGCCAGCGCAAGCTCGACGCCGATCCGCAACTGATGCAGCACTGCCGCAATGCCGAGCTGGAGGAAATGCACATGGACATGGTGCAGAACCGCAAGGGCTTCGCCGAGAAATGCCATAACTTCGTCTACAAGCGCAAAACCTGCCGCACCCCGGAGCGGCTGATCGAGGACTGGGCCAAATCCCGGGAAGTGGCCCTGGTAGACTGATCCCGCTCGACTGCCCAACCTGATCACCGCCCGGCTTGACCGGGCGGTTTCATTGGCCCGGCTGCAACAGCAACGCCACCAGCGCGGTCCAGCCGGTCTGGTGGCTAGCCCCCAGGCCGCGCCCGGTTTCACCATGAAAATACTCATGGAACAGCACCAGCTCGCGATCCTCGGCATCCACCTGCAATTGCGGGTAGCCACTCATGGACGGCCGTCGCCCCTCCTCATCCCGCAGAAACAGGCGCGTCAAACGCTGACTCAGCCCGTCAGCCACCTCCTCCAGGGACGCCAGATAACCGGAACCTCGCGGGTACTCCACCGAGAAGTTGACGTCGTAGTAACGATGAAACTCCCGCAGGGATTCAATCAGCAGGTAATTGATCGGCATCCACAACGGTCCGCGCCAGTTGGAGTTGCCGCCATACAGCCGTGAGTCGGATTCCGCCGGCTCGTAGCGAGCACACAACTGCTTGCCGTCCACCTGCATGATGAACGGCTGCTCGAAGGCCTTGGACAGAGAACGGATACCGAACGCCGAGAGGAACTCGCTTTCATCGAGCATGCGTTTGAGCAGGTCCTTGGTACGCTCGCCCCGCAGCAGTGCCAGGAGCATGCGATTGCCCTTGCCGGGCTCGTACCAGCGCGACACCAGGCTCGCCAGGTCCGGACGGTGGTGCAGGAAGCCCAGCAAGCGCTGGGCCAGCCCCGGCAAATTTTCGTGCTCGTGCTGCTCCAGAACCTGCACCGCGAACAGCGGCATCAGGCCGACGATGGAGCGCAGCCGCAGCGGCTCGTTCTGCCCATCGGGGCGATGCAGCACGTCATAAAAGAACTGGTCCTGCTCATCCCACAAGCCCTCGGCACTTTCATCCACGCGGTTGATGGCCCCGGCGATATAGAGGAAGTGCTCGAAGAACTTCACCGCGATGTCCACGTACACGCCATTGCGCTTGGCCAGTTCCAGGGCGATGCGCATCAGGTCCAGGGCATAGGCCGCGACCCAGGCGGTGCCGTCGGCCTGATCCAGGGTGAAACCTTCAGGCAAGGCGGCGGAGCGATCGAACAGGGCGATATTGTCCAGCCCCAGAAAGCCGCCCTGGAACAGGTTGCGGCCCTCGGCGTCCTTGCGGTTGACCCACCAGGAAAAATTCAACAGCAGCTTGTGGAAGATCCGTTCGAGGAAGTCCAGGTCGCCCTCGCCGCTCAGGGCCTTTTCCTGCTGGTAGACCCGCCAGCAGGCCCAGGCATGCACCGGCGGATTGGCATCGTCGAAGCGCCACTCGTAGGCCGGCAGCTGGCCATTGGGATGCATGAAGCGATCCTTCACCAGCAACAGCAGTTGCTGCTTGGCGAAGGCCGGGTCGATCAGGGCGAAGGCCACGGCCTGGAAACCCAGGTCCCAGGAGGCGTACCAGGGGTACTCCCAGGTATCGGGCATGGAGACGATGTCGCAGTTGGACAGGTGCCGCCAATGGGTGTTGCGCAGATGCTCGCGCTCGCTGGGGGGCGCCGGCTGACCGGGGTCGCCGTCCAGCCACTGGTTGACGTCGAAGTAGTACAGCTGCTTGGACCACAGCAACCCCGCCAGGGCCTGACGCTGGACATTGCGCCCATCGGCGCTGGTGATGCCCTGCTGCAACGCCGCGTAGAATTCATCAGCCTCGCGCCGACGCTGCTCGAACAGATTGCGGGCGCCGACCGGTTCACTGCCCGCCGGAGCAAAGCGCAAGAACAGGCGCTGGCTCTCGCCGCCCGCCAACTCCAGGACAAAGTGCGCCGCCACCCGAGTACCACCATCGAAGCTCACAGCACTGGCCTGACCGTCCACCAGGTAGTCGTTGATGCCGTCCTTGAACGGCCCCGGTGACGCCAGCCCGTCCAGCTTGGGGAAGTTGCTGTCGTTATTGCAGAACAGCCACTGGCAGGGCTCGGCGCTCCAGGCGGTGATCTGCCGGTCGGGCAGTTGCCCGTGTCGCGCCAGCACCTTGTCACCCTCCAGGCGCAGGCTTGGCCGCGGCTCGTCGCCGCCCCAGCTCCAGGTGTTGCGCGCCCAGACCTGGGGCAGCACCCGCAGCCGCGCCGGCTGGTGGAAACGGTTGTGCACGGTGATGTGCATGAAGATGTCATCGGCCGTGTGCTTGGCGTACTCCACCGTCACGTCGAAGTAACGGTTGTCCTCGAAGACCCCGGTATCGAGGATCTCGTACTCGGTATCGTTCAGGCCGCGACGGGCGTTTTCCGCCACCAGGTCGGCGTAGGGAAAAGCGGCGTGGGGGTACTTGTAGAGCATGCGCATGTAGGCATGGCTGGGCACCCCGTCGAGGTAGAAATACAGCTCCTTGACGTCCTCGCCGTGATTGCCCTCAGCGTTGTTCAGGCCGAACAGACGCTCCTTGAGAATGCTGTCGTGTTCATTCCACAGCGCCAGCCCCAGGCACCAGTGCTGGGCCTTGTCGGAAAACCCCGCCAGGCCATCCTCACCCCAGCGGTAGGCGCGGCTGCGGGCATGATCGTGGGGGAAATACTTCCAGGCGTCGCCGTCGGCGCTGTAGTCCTCGCGCACCGTGCCCCACTGCCGCTCGCTGAGGTAGGGGCCCCACTGGCGCCAGTGCTCGGCCTCGCTGCCTTGCAGGCGCCGGCCTTCAACGGTACCGAGAATGCTGGTGGTGGATTTTGCCGGCATGGGAGGTGTCCTTGGCCATGGAGGTGACCTGCAGTGTAGGAGCGGCCTGGCGCACCGCCCCATGACAAATGTTTCACGGTGCGAAGGCCCGAGGCCGTGAAAAACCCACGACAAGTTCGGGCCAGAGCCATTGCGGCTAAATTTCCCGCCCCAGGCTCGTTATAATCGGCAACCCTTTTATGGCAATGCGGATTCAATGATGTTCAGTTGCAAAGCGTTTTTTCCGGGAGTGCTGCTGGTGGCCGCCTTCTCGGCCCAGGCCGAAGGCCTTGACCTGAGCTACCCGCAGCCCCCGTTGCCGGCCACCCCCAGCCAGGCCCCGGCGCCCCAGAGCGACACACCGAAGCTCAAGCTGCAGTTCAAGCCGGCCATCAGTTACGAGCACAGTTGCAGCGGGCAGTGCACCTACGAAACCAATATCGACTCACTGCACGACCGCGAAACCCGCCACAGTGCCAGCGTGGGCCTCGACTGAACCCGGCCATTGAACCTGCGGCACGCTTGATCCACACTCGCGCTCCTGAGTCCTACAGCAAACTCAGAAAGTCCTGCCCTGCCAGTGCCTTGTTCCGTTTTGGGGTGCATGCCCATAGTTCCGGGTCGTCCTGATGACGATCGGGTTTGGCGACCCTGTGAATGGAATGAAGCGATGCTCTGGCAGATTGGTCAGGGCTTCTGTTATCGCATGACCGCTTAATGGCGGCTGTGCGCGGGAGACCTTCGGGTCTGTCGGTTCTTCCATTCCCGGCTCGCCAACCCGCGTACAGCTGCCACCCTTTTGTTTGGCGACGATTGAGTGACGGCGCTCACCCCTGAATGGAGTTGGACTCATGAATCGCTACATGCCGATCACCGGCCACGACTGCACCATCCCTTACCTGCTGATCGATACCCAGGCCCCTGCCGATGTGCTCTACGAAGCGGCGGCCTATCGCATCCGCGCCGTCACTCAACTGCTGGAAAACTTTGCAGCCCGCCCCGACATCCCCGGCGATGCCGTGGTGCTGCAAGAGCTGGCACTGATCTGCGCCATACCGCTGCGCGATGGCTGTGATGTGCTGAATGTGTTGGGCCGTCAGTTGCCAGCGCAGCCGCGCTGAACCTGTAGGAGCCGGCTTGCCGGCGAAGAGGCCCGCAAGTCTTGTGCAAGCCTTGAAGCCGCCTTCGCTGGCAAGCCAGCGCCTACGATGGTCTGTTGGAGTAGTACCGATACAGGTCCTCGTCCGGCCAGACCTCATCGTAGGCACTTAACCTTATTGTCCGCCTCAAGCACTCAGACTCCGCTACCCAAAAACTGTCTGCCAATTAACCCTCGCCATAATGCAACCACTTTACTTCTGTCACCCGTTGTCACTAGACCTGACATGTCAGGACTCGCATTAACCTCTATCACCTTGACCCCGGTCTGTTCGCTCGAAAGGAAAATATCAACTCCCATCACCGGCACTTGCAGAATGTCATATACCTTACGCGTCAAGGGCTGCAGGTCCTTGAGGATGCAGCTATTACTTAATCCCATTGCATCACCGCCCTTGGATAAATTTTTTGCTCCAGGTACTTCAATCGTCACACCCGGCACCGACACGCCAGAAGAATCAATCCCCAGCCTTCCAAACCACGCCTCCAAAAACCTGTACGTCACCGATACGCCTAACAAGTCGGCACACAATTGCATGTAAGTACTGACACCATCACCCAAAATAAATGGACCTTTACGCTCATATCCGGCATAGGCAACACCATTCAATACAATCAAGCGTATTTCTCGGGCGCAGACATATGGCTGTAAGACAACATCCCTTCCAGTTTTGCAAAAAACCTTTAAATAACTATGAACCTCCTCCCACCCCAAGATAGCAACAGCACTCTCCCCACAACATCCGTCAACTGGCTTAATAAACATTGGCATATTTTCAGACGTTACTTTTTCAGACTTCACTGCCTGCAAATCAATCTCCCAACAACGACTCCTTATCAGCCTAGTCCCGCTTATTATCGGAACTCCATGCTCCGCTAGCATTGAGTAACAAGACCACTTATCCCGACATATTTTTGCTCCATCCGCCGGAGTGCCAGGATACATTTCCCGGCACCCCAACGGAAGCACAACGGTTCGCTCATCACTACTCACGAGTAGAGCAAATATTTTGCCCAATCTGACGAACTCGAAGCTCCAGCCTTCTATTTTTGCTGCCTCAATTGCACACTCGATTGTTGCTGGTAGATGTAAGCCCTCCCCTGAAATTGACGAGATCACTTTACTACTCGACATAAGGGCTCCTTATCTGTTCTCCTGCACAACCTTCCAATTTTCCAACCTGAACAGCCATCCAGATTTCAAATTTTTGAATCGGCTACAGCATTGTCCCACTCCGTTCGCAAATCCATCAAATGAGGCCCCAGCGGAGACGCTTTTGTACCTTTAATAACATCAATCACGGCAAACAACTCGCCAGGCGAAAGATCAATACCGCTCTCAAGCAAGGTGCGAACTGGGTCCTTGGACAGGTCATTCATGAAACGCCGATCTTTCCTGGCGATTTTCATAATGAAGTTGACTTTCAATTTAGCTGCGGTGCGCATACAGATTCTCCCATCCGAATTATTTCATTCATAACATAAGTCGCGTATAACTTCCCAACCTCAGTCAATAGCACTCCATCTTTTGTTACACTCACGTACTCGCTCTCAGATAACGCTTTCAATATCGAGTCTATTACCGCTCGCTCATCAACGGTCAATCCTCCATAAACACGCTTGAGGTCAACATTAAAAAAACAAAGCCCCATTGACAAGTCACGTAGAGCTCTAGTGAACGGCACCATTCTTATCGCATTCACGGGCAATTTACCACCATCAAGAATACGACAATAACCAGACACCGTTACCTCATTTTCCCACAACCAATCTCCACTCCTACTATAAGCGGCCGGACCAAAGCCCAGATAATCATCACCCGCCCAGTTACCCTTAACATAGTTACACTCATGCCCAGGCAAACAGTACTCTGTCAGTGAGTAACGTATAAAGCCTTTGCGCTGTAGTACTTCATTCACGCAATGCCGCATTTCTCTTACTTCGGCATCACCCGGAAGATCCGGCTCAGAACCTTGGGCCAAGCGTCTGGACAAAAGCTCTTTCTCAAAAACAATAAGTTGGTAAGCTGAAATATGATGAACACCTGAAGCAGCAATGCACTCGACATCACTCTGCCATTGTTTCAGTGTCTGTCCGGGAAGTCCGAACATGAGATCAGCATGCACCGTCATCATGCCGGCCGCCAAGCCGCCATCAATCATATCCAAGGCGTGACGTGCTGTGTGTTTACGGTTGAGTCGCTTGAGTAGTTTATTATCAAGAGTCTGCACCCCGACAGATACGCGATTGACACCATGCGCTGACAAGCGAATGAAATCATCGGTTTTCTTCGTAGCCGGCTCGCATTCCAACGTACACTCGATATTCGGATTCAATGTCACCTTTGATAAAATAGAATCAAGTATGCTTGCGACACTTGATGTTTTTAACAACGAAGCAGTCCCTCCCCCCAAGTAAACCGCACGAAGGGTTCCCTTGGAAAAATCATCGGTGACGAAGCGCTTCTCAATTTCTTTGGTAAGCGAATTCTCATACAACTCCATCGCTTTCTTGGAGTATGTTCGACGCTCAAATGTGCAATAAGTACAAATAGCTCGGCAAAAAGGAACATGAAGATACACATCAAAATCAGTCCACTTTCTTGTCGGTGGTATTTGGTCGGACCAAAGAAATTTTCTGGGATAATGAAATACATAGGCAGGGTCCGACCTGACCATGGGATTCAGTGTAAATTCTCCGTTCAAATTACCTCTCCTCCAACAAAAGATGTTGGCAATGTGCCGATAGGACATTCGGATATGCATTTGTGGCATTCAACATAGGACGACGTCGAGATGGCACGTGCCTTAGACTTCGGAACCCAGTAGGACGCCACCATACGATTACAACGATCCGCATAAAAAGCTTCCTGTGTAATTGCATCCGCAGGGCATGCAGCAATACACATTTGACATCCTATGCAGACATCCAATAAAGGAACCGGCAAAGAGGCTTCCACATTTGATCTTATGAGCAGCGCATGCAACTGCACCCACGACCCGAACTCCGGATGCAGAAATAGATTATTGATCCCCCTGGTCCCGAGCCCAGCCTTACAAGCCAACTCAACTAAAGAAATATTTCGTGCCTCCTCACGAGCCACATCAATGGCTATTACCCCACGAGACTTTACATAACTCAACACTGCATCTGCGGTTCGCTCAAGAATATGGTTGGCGAACAAATAACGCTGATCCTCGGCCACATGCCAAACCCAAAGAGACAAATCTTTAATGGGCAAGCCAAATACAAGAACCAACCACCGACTGCACTCTTCACTAGGAAAATGCTCTGAAAGTTGCTTAAGCTCTTCATTCAACAGAGTGAATACATTATAGAACAACCATGGATGACCGTCCGTCTTGAGAACTGCAAATATATCTTCTTGAGTGATATTTGCCATGCTTCCCTAGCCTTGCCATACGGCACTTTTTCCATCAATGTAAGAGCTATAGCACCTCGCCAGCGGAAGGCAAGCATGAACCAGACGAACAGTAAGGGCCTTTCACCAAGACTACTAGCCATTGACGTTTTGGTTAGCACCTCAGGCCTTCGAGTTGTCGAAATCAACGACCGTCCAGGTGGTCTGGATATAGCAACAACGTTACCGCCTGTCGCCCAAACCTCAGTCTCTCAAGTGTTGGCTCAACGCATAAGCAGGCAACAACAGCGGGCCAAGTTTGCCTTTGTGTTGTCTGAACGTTTTCGAATGTCAACAAACGGACCAGGAACGCAAATATTGCTTGCCAATGGAGATGCGAATGCTAAAGAAAGTATTTCTCAAATGAACTCCTTGGCAAAAGCTCTTCAACTGCAAGGCATTACAACTTCCTTCTACAATGCCAACTACTTTCGCGACCATCATCAATGCCTTGACTATCCCAATGTTTACGTTCGCGCCAATGAGCTATTGCCTGATACCGGCAATGCCTGCGCGCTCATAAACTCATTTGAAACACGCGCGTTATGCATGTCGAAGCTGCTCTCTTATCGGGTCCTCAGCGAGACAGCGCTGCAGCCCTTTCTCATCCCTACCTATGTACCTCGAACACAGACGCTGAAGAGTTTTCTAACGTCCCTATCCTCTTTGCATGCCCCCCTCTTCGTGCTCAAGCCCGATCGTGGTGCCAAAGGTCGAGGAGTTCATCTTGTGACAGCTAGGCGCATCCAATCGAGTCAACATATACAACGCTTCATTGAAGCGGGCCGCTACATACTGCAGCCCTTCATGGAGCCAAAAATGCTTTTCAGCGCCCAAGGGTTCGGTTACGCCGTGGAGGCTCGCTTGTTTTTTATTTTCGGTGAGTTTGCCGGGGTCCTTTTCAAGCGGGCAAGCGCACCATTCTGCAAATTCGCTACGTCTACCCCAATGAGCTGGCTAACGGACGGCTCTTGCCCTATCTCCCTTGGCGATGTTTTGAAGAATGACTTTCTCCCCCTCTGCGCGATTCAACAGGTGGTGGAGGTTTGTGAACCCACTCTTAAGGACCTTAGCCACTACATTGACACGCACGCTGAACGACTACGCACCCGCTACCTGGGGTATGAGCGCCAGAATGCGCACCTACGAGCACGCACCGATGAGGCTCATTGCAGCATCGACGAGGGATGACAAACTCCCCCCCAGTAATCAGAGCGACGTCTGCGAGCACGCGCTATCTGATTACGACCCTTTTGTTCAAAAAACGCCGCCCTCTCCTTCGTGGTAATTGACCTTCCGTGACAAACTCTATTTATTACTATTTATCCGCATTAATACGATAAATAGCCGCCCATGCTGAAACGCCCCGTTCGCCGCAAACGCCAGAAGCTCTCCGACGTGATCGTCGAGTCGGTCAAGCGCTCCATCGTCACCGATGCGCTGCACCCCGGCGACCGCCTGCCCACTGAGAAGGAGCTGATGGAAAGCTTCCAGTGTTCCAAGGGATCGGCTCGCGAAGCGCTCAAGGCGCTGGAAGTGGAAGGCCTGGTCAACACTCGCACCGGGCCCAACGGCGGCGCCTATCTGAACCAGGCCGGCACCGAGCCGGCCAGCCGTGCGCTGCGCAATTACCTGCACTTCCAGCACATGGACGGCGAGCAGGTGTATCAGTTGCGCAAGGTGATCGAGGTGGAACTGGCGGTGGCGGTGATCGGCCACTTGAGCGAGGCCGACTTCAAGGCGCTGCAGGACAACATCGATTTCTGCAGCCACCCCGAGGACAGCGAGGCCGGCCAGCGTGAGCAGCGCATCGCCGAGCTGGAGTTCCATAATCTGCTGGGGCGCGCCTGTCCCAATCCGCTGCTGAGTTTCATGGCACAGTTTCTCAACGACCTGCTGCGCGACCTGGTGGTGCTGAAGAAAGCCTACAAACCCAAGCGCAAGCAGTTCGACGCCGCCAACCTGGATTACCACAAGCGCCTGCTGGTCGCTCTGCAGGCCAAGGACGAAAGCGCCGTGCGCCAGTTGATGCACGAGCACATGTGCGACGCCGAGCACCACATGACCGCCCTCGAAGGCGAGGTCACCCAACACTTCCTGCTGGAGTTCGACCACCACCATTGATCGGGCCCGCAGTGCAACGCCTCTCCAATAACAAGCCTGAGCACAGGCTGCTACGTCGATTCGCCATTGCCACTCCTGCCAATAACTAAACCAGGGAGTTACCCCATGCAGCGTCGTACGTTGTTGAAAGCCGGCCTCGCCGTCAGCGGTGCCCTCAGCCTCCCGCTGGGGGTGCGCAGCGCCTTTGCCGCCGAGCCCTTTACCTTTTACGGACTCAAGTCGATGTCCGGTGCCTTTGCCAGCTATGGCAAGTTCGCCGACATGGGCTCGCGCCTGGCGGTGGAACAGTACCCGACCCTGCTGGGCCGGCCATTGAACTACAAGGTGATCGACACCGAAGGCAATGCCGGCAAGGCGGTACGCCGGGTGCAGGAGGCGATTGCCCAGGACGGCGCGCGGTTCTTCCAGGGCTGCACCCTGTCGTCCTCGGCGCTGGCGGTGGCCAAGGAAGTGGGCAAGGTCGGCGGCGTGTTCATGACCCCGGTGGGTGCCGACGAAGTCACCGGCAAGGACTGCAACGCCTCGACCTTTCGCTGGTCGGTGCCGACCTACGGCGCGATCCGCGAAACCATGGTGCCGCTGATCAAACTGCTGCCCGAGGCCAAGCGCTGGTACACCATCACCCCGCAATACGTGTTCGGCGAGGCGCTGCTCGAAGGGGCGAAACAGGTGTGCGCCGAACATGGCATCGAGCACATCGGCAACAGCTACCACTCGCTGCAGGAACAGGAATTCTCCGGCTACCTGACCAACGCCATTGCCGCCCGCCCCGACGTACTGGTGCTGCTGAACTTCGGCAGCCAGTCGTCCAACGCCCTGCGCCAGGCGGTGAACTTCGGCATCAAGGAGCGCATGAAGGTGCTGCTGGTATGGTCCGCCGGGCTCGACCAGTTCCAGGAGCTGGGCAGCGACGTACTCGAAGGCGTCTACCTCGGCGCGCAGTACTGGCACCAGGTCGACACCCCGCTCAACCGCGAACTGGTGAAGCTGAGCCAGGCCAAATACGGTATCAACCCCACCTACCCCCTGGCCGCCGACTACATCGGCACCAAGATCATCCTCGACAGCATTGTCGCCACCGGCAGCTTCGACGGCCCGACCGTGGCCAAGGCCATGCAGGGCCTGAGCTACCCGGGGCCCACCGGCGAGGAAAGCATTCGCGCCGGCGACCATCAGGTGATCAAGGATTACTACCTGCTGCTGGGCAAGGCCGCCGCCAAGATGCGCGACAAGGATGACCTGGCCGAAGTGCTCAGCGCCGGCCGCTCGTTCCAGGATGTCAGCGCCACGGGCTGCACCCTGGCCTGACCGCCCTTTCTATCGCTGGCTACAGGCAGCGGGCTCCGTGACTTTTGCGTCGACGTGCTCCCTGCCGAGGGTTCCTGCATGCTCAATTTGTACCTGTTCCAGATCCTCAACGGCCTCGGGCTGGGGATGATCTACTTCCTGATCGCGGTGGGCCTGACGATCATTTTCGGCCTGCTGAATTTCGTCAACTTCGCCCACGGCGCGTTCTTCGTGCTCGGCGCCTACCTGTGCTACACCGCTGTCGCCCTGACCGGCAACTTCTGGCTGGCGCTGCTGATCGCACCGCTGGTGGTGGCGGCACTGGCCTGGGTCATCGAGCGCGTGCTGATCCAGCGCATCTACCACTTGCCGCACATGTTCCAGATCCTCGTCACCCTGGGCATCGCGCTGATCATCCAGGAAGCCAGCGTGATGATCTGGGGCCCGGTGGGCAAGGCCGTGGCGGTGCCGGAGGCGCTGCGCGGGGTGCTGGTCATCGGCGACTTCGTCTACCCCTACTACCGGGTGTTCCTGATCCTGTTCTCGGCCCTGGTGGGGCTGGGCCTGTGGCTGCTGCTGGAGCGCACGCGCTTCGGCGCCCTGGTGCGCGCCGGCAGTGAAAGCACCGAAACCGTGTCGCTGCTGGGCACCAACATCTTGCGCCTGTTCTCCATGACCTTCGCCCTCGGCGTGGCCCTGGCCGGCATCGCCGGGGTGCTGTTCGCGCCACTGCGCGGGGCCCAGCCCTTTGTCGGCCCGGAAATTCTCGGGGTGGCCTTCGTGGTGGTGGTGATCGGCGGCATGGGTTCGTTCAGCGGCGCCCTGGTGGGCGGCCTGCTGGTGGGCGTGGTGCAAAGCCTGATGACCACGCTGTGGCCCCAGGGCGCCAGCCTGATGATCTACGGCGCCATGGCGGCAGTGATTCTGGTGCGTCCTTACGGCCTGTTCGGGAGAGCATGATGATGAGCGAGAACAACCCCCTGCCCTTTGCCAAGACCCAATCGCGCGGCCTGCTGTGGCTGGTGATCGGGGTGCTGGTGGGCCTGCCGCTGGTGCTGCCTTCGGCGACCCTGGCCAGCGAGATCCTGATCTTCGCCCTCGCGGCGCTGGCCTGTAACCTGCTGCTGGGCTACACCGGGCTGCTGTCGTTCGGCCAGGGCATCTTCTTCGGTGCCGGCGCCTATTGCGCCGCGCTGATGATGATCCACCTGCACCTTGGCCTGTTCAGCGCCCTGCTCGGCGCGGCCCTGGTCGGTGCGCTGCTGGCCTTGCTGGTGGGCGCCCTGGCGATCCGTCGCACCGGCATCTACTTCGTGATGCTGACCCTGGCCTTCAGCCAGATGGCCTACTTCATCGCCTACACCCTCAGCGACTGGACCGGCGGCGACAACGGCCTGCTCCGCGTGCCGCGGCCGGAGATCCGCCTCGGCGATACGGTGCTGCTGTCCCTGGCCGACGCCCGCTACTTCTACGGTTTTGTCGCGGTGCTGTTCCTGCTGATTTTCATCGGCGCCCGGCGGGTGATCGCCTCGCCGTTCGGCAGCACCCTGATGGCCATCCGCGAGAACGAAACCCGCGCCGCCGCCATCGGCTACGACACCCGGCATTTCAAGATCCTGGTGTTCATGCTCTCCGGCGCCGTGACCGGGATCGCCGGGGCGCTGTACGCCATGCTTCTGCACTTCGTGCCGCTGTCGAACATCGACCTGGCGATGTCGGAAAACATCCTGATCATGACCATCGTCGGCGGCACCGGTTCGCTGTTCGGCTCCCTGCTCGGCGCCGGGTCCATCGTCCTGCTAGGCGAATTCCTCTCCGAGCTCTGGCCGCGCTGGCTGATCCTTTTGGGGGTGATCCTGATCCTGGTGGTGGTGTTCCTGCGCGGCGGTTTGTGGGGTGGCCTGTCGGGTCTGTTCGAACGCCTCAAAGGCGCACGCAAGACGGCCTTGCAGGCCGAGGAGAATCGCTCATGAGCCAGCCCGCAGAGTACCTGCTGGAAACCCGCGACCTGGAATTGGCCTACGGTGCCTTCCATGCGGTCAACGGCGTCAACCTCAAGGTCGAGGCCGGCACCATCCACACCATCATCGGCCCCAACGGTGCCGGCAAGACCAGCCTGTTCCACTGCCTCACCGGCGAACGCCAGGCCAGTGCCGGGGCGATCCGCTTCAACGGCCAGAACATCATCAAGAAACCGGCCCACGGCCGGGTCGGCCTGGGCATGGCCCGCTCATTCCAGCTCACCAGCCTGTTCCAGAACCTCAGCGTGCGGGAAAACCTGCGCCTGGCGGCCCAGGGCCGCGACGGCCTGGGCGCGCTGAACTTCTGGCGGCACGTGGACAGCCGCCGCGAACACCTGGAGGTGGCCGACCAGGTGCTGGAGCGCCTGCAACTCACCGCCCGCGCCCAGACCCTGGCCGGCGAGCTGTCCCACGGCCAGCAGCGAGTGCTGGAAGTGGGCATGTCGATCTGCTCGAAACCGCGCCTGCTGATGCTCGACGAACCGACCTCCGGCATGGGCATCGACGACATCCCGATCATGACCCGGCTGATCAGCGACCTGGGCCGCGACCACACAGTGCTGCTGATCGAACACAACATGAGCATCGTCATGTCCATCAGCCAACGCATCACCGTGATGAGCCACGGCCAGATCCTGGTCGAGGGTCCGCCGGAGCTGGTGCGCGCCGATGAACGTGTACGCGTCGCCTACCTGGGAGAAGCCGCCTGATGCTGACCGTCGAGAACATCCATTCCTACTACGACAAAAGCCACGTGCTCGAAGGCGTCTCGCTCAAGGTCGAGGCCGGCGAGCTGGTGACCCTGCTGGGGCGCAACGGCGCCGGCAAGACCACCACCCTGCGCAGCATTCTCGGGATCATCTGCCCGCGCCAGGGGCAGATCCACTTCAACGGCCAGCAACTGGTCGGGCAGAAGATCTTCGAGATCGCCCGCCAGGGCCTGGCGCTGGTGCCGGAGCACCGGGGCATCTTCCGCCTGCTGAGTGTCGAGGAGAACCTGCGCATTGCCCTGCGTAAAACCAGCCGCTGGCAGCTGGAGGACGTCTACCGGATGTTTCCGCGCCTCAAGGAGCGGCGCCGCAACGCCGGCCATGCGCTGTCCGGTGGTGAACAGCAGATGCTCGCCATCGCCCGTGCCCTGCTCAACGATCCCAAGCTGCTGATCCTCGACGAACCCACCGAGGGCCTGGCGCCGGTGATCGTCGACGAGCTGGTGAAGATCCTGCGCAGCCTGAAGAGCGACGGCCTGCCGGTGCTGCTGGTGGAACAGAACCTGATGGTCTGCGACCAGCTCGCCGACCGTCACTACGTGCTCGAACAGGGCCGCGTGGTCTACCAGGGCAGTGCCGCCGAGTTCCGCGCCGACCCGACCATCAAGAACCGCTACCTGGCCCTGAGCGCCTGACGGGAGAGATGCCATGAACAGTCGAATCGACCTAGCCCAACCGCTGCAAGGCAATGCCCCGCTGATCAACCGCGAGCGTCTCTGGCAATCGCTGATGGACCTGGCCCAACTGGGCGCCACGGCCAAGGGCGGCGTGTGCCGCCTGGCCCTCACCGACCTCGATCGCCAGGCCCGGGATCTGTTTGTGCACTGGTGCGAGGACGCCGGCTGCAGCGTCAGCGTCGACGGCATCGGCAATATCTTTGCCCGCCGCGCCGGACGCGATCCACAGCGCGCGCCAGTGATGACCGGCAGCCATATCGACACCCAGCCCACTGGCGGCAAGTTCGACGGCTGCTACGGAGTGATGGCCGGGCTGGAGGTGATCCGCACCCTCAACGACCTGGGCCTGGAGACCGAGGCACCGATCGAAGTGGTGGTCTGGACCAACGAGGAAGGCTCGCGCTTCCCGCCGTGCATGATGGGCTCCGGGGTGTTTGCCGGGAAGTTCGACCTCGACGACACCCTGGGCAAACAGGACGAGCAGGGCCTGTCGGTGGGCGCCGAGTTGCAGCGCATCGGCTACGCCGGTACGCGGCCGGTGCTCGGCCATGCGGTGGGCGCCTATTTCGAAGCCCATATCGAGCAGGGGCCGGTGCTGGAAGACCGCCAGACCACCATCGGCGTGGTCATGGGCTGCCTCGGGCAGAAGTGGTTCGACCTGACCCTGAACGGGGTCGAGGCCCATGCCGGGCCCACCCCGATGCACCTGCGCAAGGATGCCCTGGTGGGCGCCGCGCAAGTGGTCAGCGCGGTCAACCGCATCGCCCACGCCCATCAGCCCCACGCCTGCGGCACCGTGGGTTGCCTGAGCCTGCACCCGGGCTCGCGCAACGTGATCCCCGGCCAGGTGCAGATGACCCTCGACCTGCGCCACCTGCATGCCGACAGCTTGCAGACGATGGTCGATGAAGTCCGCCAGGTGATCGAGGACACTTGCCGGCAGCATGGCCTGAGCTTCGAGCTGACCCCGACCGCCGATTTCCCACCGCTGGACTTCGACCCGGCCTGCGTCGCCGCCGTGCGCCAGGGCGCCGAACAGCTGGGCCTGAGCCACCTGGACATCGTCAGTGGCGCCGGCCACGACGCGATCTTCGTCGCCGAACTGGGCCCGGCAGGGATGATCTTCGTACCCTGCGAAGGCGGCATCAGCCACAACGAAATCGAAAACGCCGCGCCCCAGGACCTCGCCGACGGCTGCGCCGTGCTGCTGCGCGCCATGGTCAATGCCGCGCAAGGAGCTCAAGCACGATGAAACAGTCCACTGATATCGCCCAGATGAGCGGCGTCGAACTGCTGGGCCACTACCGCGACAAACGCCTGTCGCCGGTGGAAGTGACCGAGGACGCCCTGGCGCGCATCGAACGCTTCAACCCGCAGGTCAACGCCTACTGCCACGTCGATGCGCAGGGTGCCCTCGACGCCGCCCGGGCCTCCGAACAACGCTGGCTCAAGGGTCAGCCTTGCGGTGCCCTGGATGGCTTGCCGGCGTCGATCAAGGACCTGACCCTGACCCGTGGCATGCCCACCCGCAAGGGCTCGAAAACCACCTCGGCCGAGGGGCCCTGGGAAGTCGATGCGCCCTTCTGCGAGTTCATGCGCACAGCCGGCGCGGTGCTGCTGGGCAAGACCACCACCCCGGAATTCGGCTGGAAGGGCGTGACCGACAACCCGCTGTACGGCATCACCCGCAATCCCTGGAACACCCGCCTGACCGCTGGCGGTTCCTCCGGTGGCGCGGCGGCAGCGGCCTCGCTGAACCTCGGCGTGCTGCACCAGGGCAGCGATGCCGGTGGCTCGATCCGCATTCCCTGCGCCTTCACCGGCACCTTCGGCATCAAGCCGAGCTTTGGCTACGTGCCGCAGTGGCCGGCCAGCGCGATGAACATTCTTTCGCACCTGGGCCCGATGACCCGCACCGTCGACGATGCGGTGCTGATGCTGCAGGCCGTGGCCCGCCCCGATGCCCGCGACGGCCTGATCGGCGCGCCCCGCAACACCCCCTGGCTGCCGCACAGCACCGACCTTACGGGCCTGCGGATCGCCTACAGCGCGGACTTCGGCTATGTGCAGGTCGATCCGCAAGTGGCCCGAGTGGTGGCCCTGGCCGTGGAACGGTTGGCGCAACTGGGGGCCCAGGTGGAACAGGTCGACCCCGGTTTCAGCGATCCGCTGGAGATGTTCAACACCCTGTGGTTTGCCGGCGCCGCGCGCCTGGCCGGGCAACTGAGCCCGAGCCAGCGCGCCCTGCTGGACCCCGGCCTGCTGCGCATCGCCGAACGAGGGGAGCGGATCAGCCTCACGCAATACAGCCTGGCGCTGGAGGCTCGCGCGGCTCTGGTGGCACGAATGGCGGCCTTCCATGAACGCTACGACTTGCTGGTTTCGCCAATGCTGCCGCTGACCGCCTTCGCCGCCGGGCACAACGTGCCGCCAGGTTCGGGCATGGAGGAATGGATGGAGTGGACGCCCTTCAGCTACCCCTTCAACCTGACCCAGCAACCGGCGGCATCGGTGCCCTGCGGCCTGGCCGATAACGGCCTGCCGGTGGGCCTGCACGTGGTCGGCCCACGCTTTGCCGATCATCAGGTACTGCGGTTGTGCCGGGCCTACGAGCAGGCATTTGCGAACCACCATCCGCAAGCGCCGATAGTCGGGAGCTGATTCTCCTGGCGCCGCTGCCGCACCCTGCAAGCTGATCGCCGCCTGCGGCAGCGGCTACCGACACCTGAAGATCCCGCCCCCCGTTGCTGCATCCGGCACCGATCACCGTCCCCCTGGTTCAGCCTGAACCATAGGGCCGGAAACCTGCTCAGAGCCGCGCCACTCGCTCGACCTCATGATGAAAAACGTAAGGGTCAGAGAGCAGCTGGTACTGCTCATCGTCGGCGTAGGTCACCGCCACGTGGCAGTCCTCCCCGGCGAATGCCTTGACCGCCTCCAGGTCCTGCCAGTAGGTCGCGAGGAAAAAGTGCTCCCAATCGCCCTGCCGCTCCTGACGCACGAATGCCCCGAGATTGCCCGCGACCCCTTGGGCATGTTGAATCCCGGTCACTTGCAGGTGTTGCCGGAAGCCTTCGGCATGCACCACGGGTACACAGCCATGCCAGGTTCTCACGATCATCGGTGACACGCCTCAGTCAGCGGCAAACAGCGCCAGGAAAGTCGACCATTCAGGGACAGGACACACACAAATGCAATACCCCGCGGCGTCATGGGTGATGGTTGGAGCGAAGCGCAAGCGCTAGAGTCGGTTCATCAACAACCCGATTGACGCCCGACACAAGGATGGGTTCGATGACTGATTTACACGATCTGCAAGCCGCCCAGTTACTGGCACTGTTCGCCAGCCGCAAGCTGTCGCCCCTGGACTATTACGAGCATCTGCTGGCCCATATCGGACGCTGGGAGCCGCATATCCGCGCGCTCTACGCCTTCGATCCGCAGCAGGTACGCGAACAGGCCCGGGCCTCCACCGAGCGCTGGAACAAAGGCGCGCCCAACGGCCCGCTGGATGGGGTGCCGGTGACGGTCAAGGAGTTGATCGCCACCCAGTGCACGCCGATTCCCCTGGGCAGCGCCGCCACCACGTTGAAACCTGCCCTGCAGGATGCACCGCCCGCCGCGCGAATGCGCGAAGCCGGGGCGATCATCCTGGCCAAGACCACGGTGCCGGATTTCGGCATGTTGTCCTCGGGGTTGTCGAGCTTCCACGGCATCACCCGCAATCCCTGGAACACTGCCTGCAATACCGGTGGTTCCAGCTCCGGGGCCGGGGCGGCGGCCGCAGCCGGCTACGGGCCGCTGCACATCGGCACCGACATCGGCGGCTCGGTGCGCCTGCCCGCCGCCTGGTGCGGGCTGGTGGGGTTCAAGCCGACCCTCGGGCGGATTCCCATCGACCCCTACTACACCGGGCGTTGCGCCGGGCCCATGACCCGCAGCGTCGAGGATACGGTGCTGCTGATGCGCTACCTGGCCAAGCCCGATGCCCGCGATGCCACCAGCCTGCCGCCATTGACCAGCGACTGGAGCGATGAACCCGTGTCGGTCAACGGCTTGAAGATCGGCCTGATGCTGCAACCCGGCGCCGGGCTGCAACCGGAAGGCTTTGTCTGCGAGGCGGTGGAGCGCGCCGCACGGCTGTTCGAAAGCCACGGCGCCCAGGTGCGCACCCTGGCGCCGATCATGGACCGCGCGCAACTGGATGGCCTGGACCGCTTCTGGCGGGCCCGACAGTGGGCAGAACTGTCAGCCCTGGGCGCCGAGCAGTTCGCCAAGGTGCTGCCCTATATCCGCGACTGGGCAGCCCCTGGCGCCGACCTGTCCGGGGTCGAGGCGGTGCAGGGTTTCAACCAGACCTTCGAGATGCGCCGCCGCGCCGCCCAGGTGTTCAGCGAGTTTGATCTGGTGCTCTCGCCCACCAATCAGGTCAACCATTTTCCCGCCGAGTGGCCGTCGCCCACCAACGACCCGCAGCAACCGTTCGAGCACATCGTCTTCACCCTGCCCTGGAACATGGGCGAGCAACCGGCGCTGTCGATCAACTGCGGTTTCGCTGCCGATGGCATGCCCATCGGCCTGCAGATGATCGCCCCGCGCTTCGCCGATCAATGGCTGCTGCAAGTGGCCAAGGCCTATGAGGGCTGGCGTGGAGCGGTACCACACTGGCCGAAGCCGACGCCCCGCTGAAGGTCACCGTGACAAAATATTGATCTGAACGGTGGCCATGCCTACCCTGCTAGCCAGCCGACTCGCGCAGTCGGCACGAACCAACACCCGGCCTGCTTGCCGGCCCGCTTCCAAGGATGTTCATGAACACTCTGACCCGCACCGCCCTTCTCGCCAGCCTGGCGCTGCTCAGCGCCTGTTCCAGCGTGCCCCGGGAAATCAACCGGGAACCCACCATCACTTCCCCCGGGATCCTGGCCTTTCGCGATATCTGCCTGAAGTCCGCACCCTCCTTCGCCGGCGCCGAGACCGCTGCCCGGGCCCACGGCATCGCCGAACTCAGCGACGCCGGCTTCGCCAAGATGGGCATGAACCAGGATCAGACCCTGGGCGTCCAGGTGCAGTTGAACAAGGAATGCGCGGTGACCACGCCGAACCAGAACGACAGCTCGCTGACGCAGCAGTTCTTAAGCACCGCCGGCAAGTTTTCCAGTACGCCGGTAGCACAGAGCGTGCCCGCCCG
Source organism: Pseudomonas sp. Fl5BN2 (assembly GCF_009908205.1). NCBI lineage: Bacteria > Pseudomonadati > Pseudomonadota > Gammaproteobacteria > Pseudomonadales > Pseudomonadaceae > Pseudomonas > Pseudomonas sp. Fl5BN2. The sequence goes on from NZ_JAAARL010000014.1 coordinate 129,321, forward strand.
GATCACTCTCGACGGCCAGGCCTTCATCCTCATGCACGATCGGCGTGGCGGCGAAGCCTATGTGCTGTTGAAAGCGCATTAAGCACGCAGATTCAAGCCTCGACGCTGCTGCGCCGCGCCTAGCCTTGGCGGATCAGGCGTAGCGGCGGGTGACTCATCGCCAGTACCTTGAGCAGCGCCGCGCTGTCCATCGGCTTGTGAAACAGGTAGCCCTGGGCGGCATCGACACCAAGCCGCTGCAGGTGGGCCCGTTGCTTCTCGGTTTCGATGCCTTCGGCCACCAGCTCCAGGTTGAGCGAACAGGCCAGCCCCACCACCGCCTCGATGATCCGGGTTTCCTTGAACCCCAGGGCGTTGGCGACAAACCCTGAGTCGAGCTTGATCTGGCCAAAGGGAATGTCTGCCAGGCGCATGATCGATGAATACCCAGTGCCGAAATCATCGAGGGACAAGCGCACCCCGCTTTTCACCAGAACACTGATGTTCTCGATGCTTTGCATGTCCAGGGTCAGGGCTTCACGTTCGGTGATCTCCAGGGTGACCTGATTCTTCGGCACCCCGGCCTCGTCGACCTGCCCCAGCACCTGGGTGGCAAATTCGGGATCACTCAATTGGCTGGCCTCGATATTGTAGGAAAACACCAGGGCTTCACCGCCGGTGCGGGCATGCAGTTGCCGTTGCAAGCGCAAGCCCTGTTGCAACAGGCACTCAAAAAGCTGCCGGTGCAACTGCGGGCTGTCCACCCGTTCGAGGAAGAACTGCGGCCCCAACACCCCCTTGTGCGGATGCTGCCAGCGGGCCAGGACCTCGGCGCCAGTAATGCGCCGGGTCTTCAAGCAGACTTGTGGCTGGAAGTAAGGGACGATCTGCTGCGCTTCCAGGGCCTGGGCGACATCCAGCTCGCTCACCCAGTCATTACTCGCGGGCGCGCTCCTTTCTCCAGTCTGAGCGCTGCGTCGGGAATGGTTCTTCACTGTCCGCTTGACCGTTAGTGCCTTGAGCAGCAAACCGCTGATCTGCGCAGTGTCCAGGTCGCCGTAACTGCCGACACAGTACTTGCCGGAACGGCTGCGGAAATTGGCCAGCCCCCAACGGATCGGTGCCTCCAGCGCCTCGCACTCGATCATCGAGAAAAAACCGTAGCGCTCGCAGAGTTGGCGCAAGTAATAGATGGCGTTCAGCGAATGCAGCGAGTCGCAGATCACCAGATCGAGAACACCCAGCGCAGGAGGAAACGGGCTCCAGTCGGACTCATGACTGATCACCTGGACCCGGGTAAAACCTGAGGCCGCCAGGATTCTTGAAAATTGTCGAACCCGAAAAGCGTTCGAACACAACAACAGTACGCTCAACGTCGACATGACCTGCGGCTCCGGCTAAAAAATCATGCTATCCAAATAAGATCCAACTGAACTCAAGACACGTCTCGAATAGGAGTAGGACATTTCTGAGCCTTTGTATTTTCCGGGGGCGCCGCGCCCAACCGCTGGAGCGAGGTTTGTATGCCGTTACCTGTAAGTGATGGTAAAGGCCGACCGGGCATTGGCCTTGCCCGGCTCGGGGGCGGCCGCAGACAACGGGGTCGAGTGCCGGTTGGGAGTGGACGCTGAAGGAGGCCTTGGGGTAGGCGGTGATAGAACCAACGATCAGCGAAATACTCAGGTAGTTGGGCCCAAACAACTGCGCTTGGCGCTGGACCTTGGCCGACTCGAGCACGATCTCCAGGGGTGAACCGCGCCCGCCCCGGTCGGCAATTGCCACATGCTGGCAGCCCTGATAACTCGCCAGGCTCAACTCGGCGGCGAACGCCGGGTGGTTGAGGTCCAGGCGCTGCACATTCGGCTTGATGAATAATGCTCATTACTACCGCTATCCATTGGCTGGATAATTTGCCTGGGACTAGGCTGCAGGGAATAAAAACAACAACGGAAACAGCGCCGTGCGAGAAACCACCGAGCATTTTCGCGAGCACTATCGAGCCGCGGTCAGTCCGCGCTACAACCCCTGGCTGCATGGCGGCTTTGTCCTCGCCTACGGCCTGCTGTGCATCGGCCTGCTGTACGGCACCCTGGAGCGGGTGCAGCCCCTGGAATGGCTGGTGGTGCCGCTGGCGCTGCTGTTCTTCAACCTGTGCATCTACGTCGTGCACCGCTGGCTGGGGCATCACAAACAGCCGTTCGCAAGGCTGTTCTATGCCCGTCATAGCGGCGATCACCACAGTTTCTTCACCCCGGGGTTGATGACTTATGAAGGCCGCCAGGACTGGCGGGTGATCCTGTTCCCGGCCTGGCTGATCGTGGTTCACAGCCTGCTGTTCGCCCTGCCCCTGTGGTGGCTGCTGAGTCTCTGGAACAGTAACGTCGCGGCGCTGTTCGCCAGTTGCACCTTGATCGGCTACCTGGCCTATGAAGTCTTTCATGCCTGCGAACACCTGCCCGCAAAGCATCCCCTGGCACGCTTGCCCTGGGTGCGACAGATGCGCCGCCTGCATGAGCTGCATCACCGCCGCGAGCTGATGCAGGAGCGCAACTTCAACATTGTCCTGCCGCTGATGGATTGGCTGTTCGGCACCTTGTACTGGCAGCCGGAAGAGTTTCCGGGCCCCGCTCATTCCTCGACCCGGTCCACGCCCATGACTCGCATGCAGCATCAGATCGACATTCCGCGCAGCGCCGCCAGCACCCTGGCGTATGCCGCCAGCCCACGGCGCTGGCCAGAGTGGCATCCGTCTTCACTGAAGGTCGAGGGCGACGACGGCCCGCTGTTCGCCGGGCAAGGTTTCGAGGAGGACATCCATGCCGGCGGGCGCAGCGGCCACCTCAGTTGGCAGGTCCAGGAGTACCTGCCGGGGCACCGCTGGCGCGCTACGGCCCAGGGCGATCACGGCCTGGAGTTGCAGGTGACCTATAAGTGCCAGCCGCTGGGCGCCGAGCGCACGCGCTTCGTGCGGACCCTGGACTACCGCTTCGATAGCCTGCTGATGCGCCTGGGCAATCAGCTGTTATTCAAACGACGGATAGAGCGAGAATCCGCCGCCTCATTGCTGGCATTGTGCGAGACGGCACAGCAAGCCATCGCGCTGCCAGCCGCCGACCCGGCCCGCTAGCCATCCTCAAGTCGCCGCTGAATGGAGTCATTGCATGAACCAGATTGCCCCTCGACGCTTTCACCCCGGGCGGATTGTCCTGCTGTTGGTGGTCGCCATCCTGGCCTTCCTGTTGCTGGCGCCGACTGCGGTCCAGCCGGTGGCCTGGAAGCCGGCGCCCGCGCCCTCCCTGAGCCAGGGTCCATTTGCCGAGAATCAAAAACTCAAGGCGCTGCAGCCGGTGGGTGCCCGGGATATCGACGGCCCTGAAGCCTTGCTGCTGGAAGACGGCCAATTGATCACCGGCCTGCATGACGGCCGGGTGATCCAGACCAGCCTCGACGGCCAGTCTCTCAAGGTGCTGGTCAACACCGGCGGCCGCCCCCTGGGCCTGGCCCGGCATCCGGACGGCAGGCTGATCATCGCCGATGCGATCAAGGGCCTGCTGGCCCTGGACCGCCAGGGCCAGTTGCAGACCCTGAGTACCGCGGCCAACGGCATGGCGTTCGGTTTCACCGATGATGTCGCGGTGGACGCCGCCGGGCGCTATGCCTACTTCAGCGACGCCACCAGCCGCTGGGGCTACGGCCATGACGGCGAGGCCGTGATCGAGCACGGCGGTGACGGTCGCCTGCTGCGCTACGACTTCCAGAGCGGCAACACCGAGGTCCTGCTGGAGCACCTGGAGTTCGCCAATGGCATCGCCCTGGGCCCGGACGAAGCCTATGTCCTGGTCAATGAAACCGGCGCGTACCGCATCAGCCGCTACTGGCTCAAGGGCGAGCAGGCCGGTAACCACGACCTGTTCATCGACAACCTGCCGGGGCTGCCAGACAACCTCAGCTTCAATGGCCAGGGGCGTTTCTGGGTGGCCCTGTATGCACCGCGCAACGCCTTGCTCGATGGCACGGCGGCGTACCCTTTCGTGCGCAAGATGCTGGTGCGGGCCATGACGGTGGTGCCCAAGCCGGTGGAAAAACGCGGTTTTGTGCTGGGCCTGGATACCCAAGGCCGGGTGATTGCCAACCTGCAGGATGGCAGCCGCGGCAACTATTCGCCGATCACCACCGTGCGTGAGTATGGCGATACGTTATACCTGGGTTCCTTGAGTGCCAGCCATATGGCGCGAATGCCATTGCAGGACGCGCTAGCGCCTTGATGGCGAGTGGTCGCCGGGCTCGGGAGGCGTTCCGAGGGCGAGCGTGGCAATCTTCAGGAGGCATGGGTTCGGGGAAATGGCAACCAAGGCCTCAAGGACCTTGGTGCATTCTGCAACAGCTACGGGGTGGGGAAGTCAGGAACGGACGGTGAGTTTCTGGGAGATCTCGTCCTTGATCAGCAGGCGCTTTTCCTTGAGTTTCTTCAGTTCGTCGTCGGCAGCGGCGGCAGCTTCGGCCTTGAGCACCTGATTATCGATGCTGGTGTATTTGTCGAACAGCGCATTCAGGTGGGGGTCACTGGCCCGACGCTGTTGAATGTCTTCTTTACTGCAGCTCAGGTCCTGGTACAGGTCGTGGGTCACCGGCATGGAACACCTCCGTGGTTGATCGGCAGCAAGGGCGTTATCACGCTCCCGCCAGTTATCAGAATGGCCTCGCCGCCCCGGGTCTGTCGACCGCCAATCAGACCAGCGGTAACCGTTCGTCGCCGGTTCCTGCCCTGGATCAATGCCCCGCCAGAGCCGCGGCAAGGAAGGCCGCAGTGCGGCTGTTACGCTGCTTTGCCACCTGCCGTGGGGTACCACAGGCCACCAGGGTGCCGCCTTCGTCCCCGGCCCCCGGGCCGATGTCGATCACCCAATCGGCCTGGGCCACCACACGCATTTCATGTTCGACCACCACCACGCTGTGTCCTGCCGCCACCAGTTTGTCCAGTTGCTCCAGCAGGCGATCCACATCCCGTGGGTGCAGGCCGGTGGTGGGTTCGTCCAGCACGTACAAGGTGGCGCCACGGGCATTGCGTTGCAACTCGGTGGCCAGCTTGATCCGCTGCGCCTCGCCGCCGGACAACTCGGTGGCCGGCTGCCCCAGGCGCAGGTAGCCCAGGCCGATGTCACGCAGCACCTCCAGGGCACGACGAATGCCCGGCTGCTCGGCAAACACCGGCAAGGCCTGCTCGACACTCAGTTGCAGGACCTGGGCGATGTTCAGGCCCTGCCAGGTCACCGCCAGGGTCTCGGGGTTATAGCGAGCGCCATGGCAGGTCGGGCACGGCGCGAAGACGCTGGGCATGAACAGCAGCTCGACGCTGACAAACCCCTCGCCCTCGCAGGCCGGGCAACGGCCCTTGGCGACGTTGAAGGAAAATTGCCCGGCATCAAAGCCGCGCTCCCGGGCTTCGGCGGTGGCGGCGAACAGCTTGCGCACGTGGTCGAACAGCCCGGTGTAGGTCGCCAGGTTGGAGCGCGGTGTACGGCCAATCGGTTTCTGGTCCACTTGCACCAGGCGCTTGAGCCGCTCCATGCCCGCCGTGAGCTGCCCCGTGCCGCTGACCGGCGCCTCGTCCTCCAGGTCCAACTCGGCTGTTTCTTCGCGACCCGGCACCTTGCCCAGATGACTGCCCACCAACTCCATCAGTGCCTGGCTGACCAGGCTCGACTTGCCGGAACCGGAGACACCCGTCACCGCCGTGAAGCAGCCCAGGGGAAACTCGGCGTCCAGCTGCTTGAGGTTGTTGCGGCTAATGCCTTCCAGGCGCAGCCAGCCGTTGGCCGTGCGTGGAGGGCGCCGGGCCTGGGCCTGTTCGGTAAACAGATAGGCGCGGGTCTGGGAGTCCTCGATGGCCGCCAGTCCCGCCGGCGGGCCGCTGTACAGCACCTGGCCGCCGCGCTCCCCCGCCGCCGGGCCGACGTCTACCAGCCAGTCGGCACGGCGCATGATCTGCAGGTCGTGCTCCACCACAAACAGCGAGTTGCCCGCGGCCTTGAGTCGCTGCAAGGCCTCGAACAGTGCTTCGGCATCCGCCGGGTGCAAGCCCGCCGAGGGCTCATCGAGCACGTAGATCACCCCGAACAGCTGCGAGCCCAATTGGGTGGCCAGGCGCAGGCGCTGCAACTCGCCGCTGGACAGGGTCGGGGTACTGCGCTCCAGCGCCAGGTAACCCAGCCCCAGATCGGTCAGGGTACTGACCCGCTCCAGCAAGTCCTGGGCAATCCGTTGCGCCGCCAGGCGCTTCTCCAGGGACAGGTTCGGCGTGTGTCGCACGTCCGGCGCACCGCGATGTTCCGGGGCGCCCCGGGCATGCCGCTGCTGGCGTGCGGCACGGGTCTGGGCGTGGCTCAAGACCTCAGCGCCCGCCGCGTCCTGGGCCAGGTAATCGGCAGCCGCCACGGGCCGTAGCACCTCGGCCAATTGCAACAGCGGCAGGCGCGCCAGCTCGCCGATATCCAACCCGGCGAAGGTCACCGCCAGGGCTTCGCGCTTGAGGCGCTTGCCCGCACACAGCGGGCACGGGCTGCCGCGCATGAACTGCGACACGCGCTTTTTCATCAGCGCGCTCTGGGTCTGGGTGAAGGTGTGCAGCACGTAACGCCGGGCGCCGCTGAAGGTACCCATGTAGCTGGGCTCCTGCTGGCGCTTGAGGGCTTCGCGGGTCTGCTCCGGGGTCATCCCGGCGTACACCGGCACAGTCGGTGTTTCCTCGGTGAAGAGGATCCAGTCGCGTTGTTTTTTCGGCAGCTCGCGCCAGGGAATGTCGACGTCGTAGCCCAGGGTCACCAGGATATCCCGCAGGTTCTGCCCCTGCCACGCCAGGGGCCAGGCCGCCACGGCGCGCTGGCGGATAGTCAGCCCAGGGTCCGGGACCATGGTTGCTTCATTGACCTCATACACCCGGCCCAGGCCATGGCACTCCGGGCAGGCGCCCTGGGGGGTGTTCGGCGAGAAGTCCTCGGCATACAGCATCGGCTGCCCCGGCGGGTAGCTGCCAGCCCGGGAATAGAGCATGCGCACCAGGCTCGACAAGGTGGTCACGCTGCCCACCGAGGAGCGGGTGCTGGGGGTGCCCCGTTGCTGTTGCAGGGCGACTGCCGGCGGCAGGCCGTCGATACGGTCGACGTCCGGCACCCCGACCTGATCGATCAGGCGCCGGGCGTAAGGCGCCACCGACTCGAAATAGCGGCGCTGGGCCTCGGCATACAGGGTCGAGAACGCCAGGGACGATTTGCCCGAGCCGGACACCCCGGTGAACACCACCAGGGCATCCCGGGGAATGTCCACGTCGACATTCTTCAGGTTGTGTTCGCGGGCGCCACGCACCCGGACAAAACCGCCACTGTGAGACGCCGGCGTGCTCGCCAGGAGGTCACCGGGAGCGTTGCGTGAAGAAGTCATGGACCTGCCTCATATCGAAAGCCGCACGGCTGAAAACCCCGATCATCACACAATCCGCCCGTGCGCAGGCAGCGCTACGGAGCGTGAGGCGGCTTCACATTCGCGCCCTCTGCCCCGTCAGCAACCAACGCACGGTGCGACTCAAATCCTCGGGCCCGTAAGGCTTGCGCAACAGGTGGGTGTCCGAATTGAGCTGGTGATTGCACGAGATCATGTCGCGGGTATGCCCCGAGGTGAATAACACAGCGATCGGCGAGGCCTGGGTCTTGGCCCAAGTAGCCAGGTCCGTGCTCTTGATCAGGCCAGGCATCACCACGTCGGTGAAGATCAGGTCGACCTCGAGCCCCTCCAGCAACAGCTGCATGGCGGCATCGCCATTGGCCGCGCCATGCACCTGGTAACCCTCATGTTCAAGCATCTCCAACGCTGCGCTGCGCACCTCGGCGTTGTCTTCCACCACCAGGATGCGCGCCTGCCCTCCCGGGGCGCGCCCAGCACAACTCAGTGACGGCTGCGCCTCCTCGCCGGCGCTGCGGGCGAAATACATCTGCACCCGGGTGCCCTGCCCCGGGCGGCTGAACATCTCGATGTGACCGCCACTCTGCTTGACGAAGCCAAACACCATGCTCAGCCCCAGGCCCGTGCCGTGGCCCGCGCCCTTGGTGGTGAAAAACGGCTCGAAGGCCTGCTTCAGCACCTCGGCGGACATGCCGGCGCCGTCATCGCTGACCGTCAGCCGCAGGTACTCGCCGGGGTTGATGTCCTTGCCGGCGCAATAGGTGCGATCCAGCACCCGGTTCTCGGCGCACAGGGTAATGGTGCCTTCACCGCCCATGGCATCCCGGGCATTGAGCGCCAGGTTGAGCAGCGCGCTTTCCAGCTGGTTGCGGTCCACATGGATGCACCAGGGCTGATCGGGCAACGCCACCTCGATGCGGATGGTTTCCCCCAGGGCCCGTTGCAACAGTTCACCCAGGCCCTGATCCAAATGGCAGGGGTTGTAGACCGCTGGTGACAGCGGCTGGCGGCGGGCAAAGGCGAGCATCTGGGTCGACAGCTTGGCGCCACGCTCTACCGCCGCCAGGGCCGCGCTGGTGCGCCGCTGCACGTTGGCATTGCCCGCTTCCTGGCGGGCCAGCAGGTGCAGATTGCCGGCGATGACCTGCAGCAGGTTGTTGAAGTCATGGGCCACGCCGCCGGTGAGACCGCCAATGGCCTCGAGCTTCTGCGACTGGCGCAACTGCTCTTCAGCAGCCAGGCGGGCATCGACCGCCTCCAGCACGCGCTGCTCCAGGTTGCGGGTCAATTGGCGCAGGGCCGCCTCGGCAGCCTGCCGCTGTTGCTCGGAAATCACATGGGCGGTGGTCTCGACGACAATGGCGATGACCCCGGCCGGGGCCTGGTCGTCCCCCGCCACCGGGCTGTAATAAAGGTCCAGCCAGACGTTTTCCGGCACCCCGTTACGCAGCAGCACCAGTTCCTTGTTGCGGTAGGACAAAGTGCCGCCACTGAGGCAGGTGTGCATCACCCCACGATTGAACTCGGCCACTTCCGGCCAGCCCAACTCCACCGCGCACCCCAGCAGATAAGGGTGGCGACCGCCAGCGAACTCCGCGTAGGCGTCGTTGTAGATCATGTAGCCCAGAGGCCCCCAGAGCATCACCATCGGCACCGGTGAACCGAGCATCAACTGCACGGTGCTGCGCAGGCTGTGGCTCCAGTGCTGCAGGGCGCCAAGACTGGTGAGGGACCAGTCGAAGGCGCGGATACGCCCGGCCATCTCGCCTTTCCAGCCCTGGCACCCGTGATGATCTGATAAGAACGGCATGAACGAACTCTGCGAAAAGCGTGATACAGAATGGGTTTCCAAGAGGTTGCGATGCAGCCTCCAGAGCCTTTGAGCACCCTGCGCACGGATGGTTTCACGGTTTTCTGCCCTGAGCCCCGATCATCGCTGCCGCTGGTCGGTCGCGCAGCCCTCAAGCGCAACGACGTGCACCGAACCTGGCTGGACAGACAGAACAGGCGGTCTCGGAAGGTCCAGGCGGACGCTCGCAAGCGCCGCCTGGCACAGGGCGGATTGCCCGCCCCGCAGACCTCAGTCGGTGCCGTATTTTGGCGAACGCGGACCGTACAACAGGCCCGTGCGTTGCCCGGCCGACAACAGGCGCTGGCTGGTGATGCCGGCAATCGGGTGACCGGCGTCGGTGGAGGTGTTGATGATCTGCTTCACCGCGGCGGTGATCAGCATGCCCACCAGGCCACCGTTGTTGCTGTTGTTGCCTTCCTCGCTGGAAGCCCGGGCGCTGCCGGTCCACAGCGTGGTGCCGGTCTTCAGGTCCACCAGGCTGGCGCTGGCGGTGACCACGGTCTGGCTGCTGATCAGCATGTAGCTGGTGCCGTATTCCTTGACCGTGATGTACAGGCCGGCGTCGGCGCCGAAGATCTCGTTGAGCTTGGCCGGTGGCAGGCCATGGATGTCTGCCGGGGTGGTCAGGCCGTTGTGGCGGAAGGTTTCATCCACCACCGCAATCGGCATCACGTAGTAACCGGCTTCGGCCAGCGGAAAGGTCACCTGGGACAGCATGCTGTAGGTGGCCTTGACGTCCGGCGACTCATTGAGCGGCGGCAGCACCAGGATCGACTTCGGCCGGGCCTGCTTGTAGGCCGAGTAGTCCACGGTCTTGGGCGCGGCGCAGCCCACCAGCAAGCTCACGGTCAACAGACCCAACAGATTGCGCAGGGCATTGAGGCTCATTGGGCAGCTCCCTTTTTAGCGTTTTCCAGCAGGAAATCCATGTACCGCGCAGACTCGGGGAACAGTGCCTTTTCGGTATTGAACTGCTGCACCATCTGGTCATCCTTGCCCAGGCCCGCGTACAGCATGCCCAGGTGCGCGTGGTAACCCGGCGGCACGGCCTTGCCGGTGGACTTGATCTTCTGCAGGTCGCGCTCCAGCGCCTCGACCTGAGCTTCCTTGGCTTCCTCGCCCTTGAAGTACTCATAGGTCTGGGACTGGTAGGTTTCCCATTGGTAAAGCGTCTTCGGACCGCTGCAACCGGCCAGCAGGACGCTGCCCAGCAAGGCGACGGCCATCAGCGGCCGCGCCATCTTGATGTTGAACATGCTTGCACTTCTCCCTGTCAGCAGCATTTATCAGTGGCTGGGTTTCCAGGCACCGGTATCGATGGCCTCGACCATACGGTTGACCGCCTCGCGCATGGCCAGGTCAAGGACCTTGCCATTGAGGGTCGAGTCGTAGGAGGCGGTGCCGCCGAAGCCGATCACCTCGCGGTTGGACAGGGCGTACTCACCGGCGCCCTGGGTGGAATACACCACTTCGGAGGTGCTGATGTTGACGATGTTCAACGCAACCTTGGCGTAGGCCACCTGGGTCTTGCCACGGCCGAGAATGCCGAACAACTGGTGGTCGCCGGTTTCCTTGCGACCAAACTCGGTGACGTCGCCGGTGACCACGAAATCGGCGCCCTTGAGCTTCTGCGCCTGGCCCTTGATGGTCGCTTCCTGCTTGATCTCGCCCATGTTGTCGCGGTCCAGCACGCTGAAGCGGTTGGTCTGCTGCAGGTGGGTGATCAGCACCGTCTTGGCCTGGCCACCGAGGCGGTCGACGCCGTCGGAGAAGATCCCGCGCATATAGCTGGAGCGGTTATCGAACTTGCCCACGGCCATGGGTACCCGGACCCCGGTCCAAACCTGATTGGCGCTCTGGACCTTCTCCACCGGCAACGCCCGGGAGCTTTCCGTGGCACAACCGCTCAGGCCTGCCAACACTGCCAGGGTTACACCAGACAACACCCACTTCGAGATCACTCGCACTCTATGTTCCTTTCCGAGAACCCATTAAACCGCGTTTTCGCCCTGCCACACTCACCCCGAAACGCAGTCTGTGCGGGCGCAAAAATGCCAGGCAGGGCGTACTGAAACTTGATGCTGGGGGCATCATCGACGGCGAGTATGCCAAATGGACATCATCGCGAAAAGGAATAAAAAACTCTGGCGTCAGTCAATTGACTGTCTGATCCGTTGGCCTGCTCCAGCCTTTTCGGGCAAGTATTTGATCCATCAGCGAAAGTCCCGGCTACGCACGCTGATACCGTCCAGCAACGGGGTCAGGTCCCGCAGCCGCCCGGCAATCAGATGGCGCACTTCACCCTCGGTTTCCAGGGTCCCGTCGACCCGCAGCAACTGCGAACCCACCAGCACCCGCCGCTGACGTTCCGCCAGGTCGCGCCAGACCACCACATTGACGTTGCCGAACTCGTCTTCGAGGGTGACGAAGGTCACCCCGCTGGCAGTGCCCGGACGCTGGCGGCCGGTGACCAGCCCGGCCACGCTCACCGGCCGCCCGTGCTCCAGCCCCTGCAGCTCCCGGGAACTGCGGCAGCGCTGGGCCTTGAGTTGCAGGCGCAACAGCGCCAGGGGATGCGGGCCGAGGGTGGTGCCGAGGCTGTGGTAATCCGCCTGCAGGTCTTCGCCGACGCTGGGCCGGGGCAACTCCACCGCGGCCTCGGTCGGGCTTGGCAAGCCGGCGAACAACCCCAGTTGCTGCTCCACCCCGGCCACCTCCCAGCGGGCCTGGTAACGATCCCCGGCCAGGTCACGCAAAGCCCCGGCATCCGCCAGCAACTCCTGGGCCCGCAGGTCGATCCGGGCACGCTCAGCCAGGTCGGCGATATCGGCAAAAACGCGCTGGCGCCGGGCACTCTCGATGCGCGCGGCATCCTCCTGGCGAAAGCCCTTGATCATCCGCAGGCCCAGGCGCAAGGCCGGCTGCTGGCCGGGGAGCGGCTCCAGGCTACAGTCCCAGGCACTGGCATCGACCGTCACCGGGCGGATCTGCAAACCATGGCGACGGGCGTCCTGGAGGATCTGGTCGGGGCTGTAGAAACCCATGGGCCAGCTATTGATCAGGGCGCAAGCGAAGGCCGCCGGTTCGTGGCACTTGAGCCAGCAGCTGCCGTAGGTCAGCAAGGCGAAACTGGCGGCATGGGATTCGGGAAAGCCGTAGCTGCCAAAGCCCTTGATCTGCTCGAAGATCTGCGCCGCGAACTCATCGCTGTAGCCATTCTTGTTCATCCCCGCACGCAGCCGCTCGCGGTGCGGTTCCAGGCCGCCGTGGCGTTTCCAGGCGGCCATGGAGCGGCGCAACTGGTCAGCCTCCCCCGGGGTGTAGTCGGCGGCGACAATGGCGATCTGCATCACCTGTTCCTGAAACAAGGGCACCCCCAGGGTGCGCTTGAGTACGCCTTCCAGCTCAGGAGACGGATAGGTTTCCGGCTCTTGGCGGTTACGCCGGCGCAGGTAGGGATGAACCATCCCGCCCTGGATCGGCCCGGGGCGCACGATCGCTACCTCGATCACCAGGTCGTAGAAGTTCTTCGGCTTGAGCCTGGGCAGCATCGACATCTGCGCCCGGGACTCGATCTGGAACACCCCGATGGTGTCGGCGCGGCCGATCATTTCGTAGGTCGCCGGGTCTTCGGCGGGAATGCTGGTGAGGCTGTAGCGCTGGCCGCGATAACCGTGGATCAGGTCGAAGCAGCGGCGGATGGCACTGAGCATGCCCAGGGCGAGAATATCCACCTTGAGCAGGCCGACCATGTCCAGGTCGTCCTTGTCCCACTGGATGATCGTGCGCTCGGCCATGCTGGCGTTCTCCACCGGCACCAGGCTGTCCAGAGGCTGCTCGGAAATCACGAAACCACCGGGATGCTGGGACAGGTGCCGGGGGAAACCGATCAACTGCCCGGTCAGGCTCAGCACTCGGTGCAGCACCGGGCTCTGGGGGTCGAAACCGGCCTCCTGCAGGCGCTCGACGCTGGGCGGGGTATCGCTCCAGTGGCCGCAGCAATCGGCCAGGGCATTGACCTGATCCGGTGGCAGGCCCAGGGCCTTGGCCACGTCGCGCACCGCGCCGGCGCCGTGGTAGGTGCTGACCACCGCCGTCAGCGCCGCGCGATGCCGGCCGTAACGCCGAAACACATACTGCAGCACCTCTTCGCGGCGCTCGTGCTCGAAGTCGACGTCGATGTCCGGCGGCTCGTTGCGTTCCCTGGACAGGAAGCGCTCGAACAGCAAGGTCGAACGGTCGGGGTCGATTTCGGTGATGCCCAGGGCGAAACACACCACCGAGTTGGCCGCCGAGCCACGGCCCTGGCAGAGAATGTGCTGGCGCCGGGCGAAGTCGACGATGTCGTGCACGGTAAGGAAATAGCTCTCGTAGCCCAGCTCGCTGATCAGCTCGAGTTCCTTGTCGATCTGCAGCAGCACCTCGGGCCGGGCGCCGCCGGGCCAACGCTGCTGGATCCCGCGCTGGGTCAGCAGCCGCAGCCAGGATTCGGCATCGTGGCCCGCGGGCACCAGCTCCCGGGGGTATTGATAGCGCAACTGGCCGAGGTCGAAACGGCAGCGCTCGGCAATCCTCAGCGACTCGTCGAGCAAGGCCTGGGGATACAAGCCTTGCAGCACCTCAAGGGCACGCAGGTGACGCTCGCCATTGGCGAACAAACGCTCCCCGGCCTCGGCCACTGGCAGGTGATAGCGGATCGCGGTCATGGTGTCCTGCAGCGCCCGGCGCCCACGCACATGCATGTGCACATCGCCACAGGCCACGGCCGGCAGCCCCAACTGCCGGGCCAGGGCCAGCCGCTCCTGCTGGCGCCGGGCATCGTCCTGGGCGCAGTGCAACTCCAGCGCCAGCCACAGCCGCTCGGGGAATACCTGCTGCAGCCAGCGGCCCTGCTCCAGGTCATTCGTGCTGCCCGCCAACCACAGGGCCAGCAGCCCCGGCAACGGCTCGGCGAAGTCTTCCCGCAGCAAGCGGTACGTGCCCTTCTCGGCCCGGCGCCGGGCCCGGGTGATCAACCGGCACAAGCCCTGGTAACCCGGCAGGTCCTCCACCAGCAGCACCAGGCGCGGGCCGTCCTCGACCTGCATTTCACTGCCGACAATCAGCTTCAGGCCGCTGTCGCGGGAGGCCTGCCAGGCGCGGACAATCCCCGCCAGGGTGCACTCGTCGGTGATCGCCAGAGCCTGATAACCCAGGGCCTGGCCACGCTCGAACAGCTCCCGGGCACTGGAGGCGCCGCGCTGGAAACTGAAGTTGGACAGGCAATGCAGCTCGGCGTAGCCGTTCATGCGAACCAGCCTTGCAGGAGCAACGGCCCCGGCTCGCCAACCCGACGATAGGCCCAGCCTTGCTGGCCGGCCGAGGTTTCGATCAGGTAGTAGTCGCGGCGCACGTCGGCACCGTCCCACCAACCGGACTCGATGCGTTCCGGGCCCATGAGCACCCGTACCGACCCCTCGTGCAGGGCCTGGGGCTCGATGAACAACCAGCCCGGGCGCCGCAGCCCGGGATTGGCTGGACAGGGAGCCGGGGTGCTGCTGGGCAACCAACTGAGTTCCGGACGATGATCGGCGCGGTGCCCAAGGCCCTGCACCGCGTCATCCCCCAGCCGGGCCCGCAAGCGTTCACGCAACTGCTCCCAGGGCAGGTTCTGCTGCGGGCGCTCGTCGAACAGTTCGCGGTGCTGGGGCACGAACAGCGGCAGGTCTTCAGCCACCAGGCGCAGGTTGCGCACCGGCGCCGGCACCTGGATCTGTTCCAGGCGGCCACGGGCCAGTTCGAACAGCATCGCGGGGTCACGCTCGGCACTGAGCAGCCCGACCGCAATCAGCGTATCGGCGCCTTCGGCATGCTCAAGGTGCAGGGCGAAACGCTGCACTCCGCTGTCGCGGCCACAGAGAAAGGCCGCCAGGTCGGCGGTCAATCGGCGCAGGGGAAACAGCAGCGCCTGATGGGACAGCACATCGAAATTCAACTCGATGCGCAGGTCGAAGCGGTCCGGCGGCTGGTAGAACGCCAGCCCCAGCGGACGCTCCCCCAGCAGTGTGTCGAGCTGCTTGAGCAAGGCGCCGTCGAAACGCCGGGCCAGGCTCTGCCGGGGTAACTGGTGCAGTTGCTCGAAGGTGCGCAGGCCCATGCGCGACAAAGCCGTGGCCTGCTCCGGGGGCAAGCCCAGGCGTTCAATGGGCAACGGTCCCAGGGTGCGGCGCAAAGTGTCCTGGTCAGGCACGGCCAAGGCCTCATAGGCATTGGCCAGGACCCGGGCCGCCGCCGGATTGGGCGCGACAACGATCCGATGGCGAAACCCCAGGGCCGTCAGCTCGGCCTGCAAGCGCGCCTGCAACAGCGGCCAGGGGCCAAACAGGTCCAGGCTCGACTCGATTTCGAACAGCAGGGTGCGCGGGTAATGCACGCTGACCTGCGAGCTGAAGCTGTACGCCCAGGCGGCGAGGAACTGCTGCCAGTGCTCGATTTCAGCGGGGTCGTATTCGGCGCTGGCAAAGCCCTTGGTCAGGGCCTGGGCCGCACTCAACGACTGGCCAGGGCGCAGGCCCAACTCGCGGGCCGCACCATTCACCGCCTGGATCACTCGCCGCTGCGGCGTGCCGCTCAGCAGCGCCAGCGGCGCATCGGGTTCGGCAGACTGGCGCAGCACCGCGTCCAGCGCCAATTGCGGGAACAGAATACAGACCCAGCGCATGGCAACCTCAATGCCCCGGACTGAAGGCAATCGGCGCCGCATGAGCCAGCCCGCCACGGCACTTGAGCACCCGCAACTGCGCCGGCCGGGCATCCAGCGCAATGCGCAGGGCCGCGGGTGACGGATTGATCGCAGCCGTCTGCGAGCGGTAGGCGAAGGCCAGGGTCTGGCCGGTTTCCGCCGCCACCTGCAAGCGCCGCAAGGCACGGTCATCGGCCTGTTGCGGCCAGCACAGCACGGCACCGCAACTGCCCGAGCGCAGGCATTGCTCGGCGACCCACAAGGCATCGCGCTCAGCGGCCTGGACCAGCGACAGCTGGCGCACATCGACTCCGGCGTTCTGCCAGGCCTGGGGATACGGCACATGCGGCGGCGCCACCAGGACAATCCGCTCGCCCGCTGCCGACAGCCGCGCCAGGGTCGGCCACAGCAGTTGCAACTCGCCCACCCCCGGGGCCGCGATAAGGATTTCCGTGAGCGCCGCTTGCGGCCAGCCACCATTGGGCAAGACCGCATCCAGCGCAGCATGGCCGGTGGGTTGCGGGCTGACGCTCGGAGCAGCGGGCCGGCCCTTCCAGACCCGCCCGGCATTGAACAGCGAGTCCAGGGCAATCACCGCGCCCATCACCCTTGCCTCACCAGGCCACAGAACACCCCTTCGATGGCCAGGTCGCGATCGGCCTCCACCAGGATCGGCGCATAGGCTGGGTTGCGCGGCAACAGGCGCACCTGCTCGCCGCTGCGCTCAAAGCGCTTGATGGTGACTTCGCCGTCCAGCCGCGCCACCACAATCTGGCCGTTGCGCACCTCGGCACTGCGGCGCACCGCCACCAGGTCGCCGTCGAGAATGCCGTCGCCGATCATCGAGTCGCCCTGCACCCGCAACAGGTAATCCGGGGTCCGGGAAAACATCGCCGCATCCAGCATCAAGTGGCTGTGGATCTCGGCATCCGCGCCAATCGGCGCACCGGCCGCCACCCGGCCCAGCAGCGGAATTTCCAGCAGCTCGGGGCGCCGGCCCTGATGCACCAGGCGGATGCCCCGGGCCTGGTGCGGATTGACCTCGATAAACCCGGCTTCGGTCAGCGCCACCACATGCTTGCGCGCCACGCTGCGCGAGGCAAAACCAAAAGCCTCGCTGATTTCAGCGAGGCTTGGGGGCTGGCCGTGATCGGCAATTCGATCGCGGATAAAGGTCAGGATGGCAGTGCGCCGGGGAGATAAAGTCGTCATGGAGTACATTTGTACTCCTCTCGGATTTATCTGACAAGAACCGCCAATCAGTCCAGGCCACGGGTCGCCAGAAAACCTGCGATGTAATCGATGAACGCCTGCACTTTGGCGGTCGCGCGCCGGTGGCTGGGGTACACCGCGAGGATGTGCGGGCCGAAACTGTCCGGGTCGATGGCGTAGTCCGCCATCAGCCGCACCAGGCGCCCGTCGGCCAGGTAAGGCGCGGCGCTCCACAGCGGGGTGTGCAGCAGCCCGCACCCGGCCAGGGCATTGGCCAGCAGCAGGTCGTAGTTGTCGCTGCGCAAGCGCGGCGCCAGGGGCTGTGCCAGGCTCAGGCGCTGGCCGTCGCGCTCGACCCACCAGAACTCGCGGCTGAGCAAGGGGTGGCTATACAGCAGCCACTCATGCTCATCGAGGGTTTGCGGGGTCACCGCCAGCCCCTTGCGGGCCAGGTAGTCCGGGCTCGCGCACAGAGCCAGGCGGTTGCTGCCGACCACCCGGGCAATCAGCCCCGGCAGGTCGTCATGGCCTTGCCGCAGAGCCAGGTCGTAACCGCTTTCGAGCAGGTTGACGAACTCATCGCACAGGTCCACTTGCAGGTTGATCTGCGGATACTGTTGCAGAAACCCGCCGCAGACCTGATCGAGAAACGCCTGGCCGTAAGCCAGCGGCGCGGTGACTTTCAGGTTGCCGCGCAGGCCATGCTGCAACTGCTCGACCTCCTCGCCGACCTCCTCCAGCCGCTGCAACACCTGGCGCGCCGTGTCCAGATAAAGCCGTCCGACCTCGGTCAGCACAATCCGCCGGGTACTGCGCTCGAACAACCGCGAACCGAGATCGGCTTCCAGGTGATTGACCGCCTTGGTCAGGGCCGACGGGGTCTTGCCCATCTGCTCGGCTGCCCGGCTGAAACTGCCCAGTTGGGCGGTGACCACGAACATCTTCAAGGCACTCAACTTGTCCATGGTTTTTCCATTCAGGCAAAAATGTTTTTCGTGGATGAGGCGTTCTGCTGGCCGGGATCCGCCCCTAATCTGGCGATCAGACGCAATAACAAGGAAATATTCAATGAAAAGATTCATCCCGAATCTGTTGGTCGCTGCCGTGAGTTTTGCCTCGCTGGAAGCCATGGCCGCCACCGACCTGGTGCTGCTCAATGGCCAGATTTTCACCGCCGACCGGGCCCAGCCCAAGGTCCAGGCACTGGCGGTGGAGAACGGCAAGGTCTTGCAAGTGGGCAGCGACGCACAGATCAAGGCGCTGATCGAGCCAGGCACCCGGGTCATCGACCTGGGGGGCAAGACCTTGATGCCCGGGCTGATCGACACCCACTCCCACGCGATCTTCGGCGGCTTGGAAATGACCAGCGCCAACCTGCAGGACGCGGTGCTCAACCTCGATGAACTGGAACAGCGCCTGCGCACCTGGCGTGACGACGGCACGGCCAAGCATGGCGATGTGCTGACCATCGCCGGCATGAGTTCGGCCTACTGGTCCCAGGCCGAAGCCCTGGGCCAGCACTTCAACCAGGGTGAATGGGCCAAGGTGCCGGTGGTGTTCACCGGCAGCGATCACCACACCGCCTGGGCCAATGACTTCATGCTGCAACGCGCTGGCATCGACGCCGAGTTGCTCAAGCGCCTGCCGGAAGCCGAGCGCGGCACCATCGGCAAACTGGCCGACGGCCTCCCCAACGGCTTCCTGGTGGATGCCGGCTGGGATCGGGTGTCGGCGAAAATGCCGGTAGCGGATGCCGCCGCGATGCTGCGCGCCGCGCAATCGGCCCTGCACTACAACAACAGCCTGGGCATTACCGCGTGGATGGACCCGGCCGCCAATGCCGCCCCTGGCGAGGCGCTGTTCGCCCTCAAGCCCACCGAGAAAACCGTCGGCATGCTGCCCGCCTACAAGGCCTTGGCACAAAGCGGCGAGATGACCGCCCACGTTGCCGCACTGCTGGTGGCCAACCCGAAAAGCCTGCCGGCCGACCTCGACACCCTGGACAAGGTGCGCCAGCAATTCCAGGGCATCCCCAACCTGACCCTGCCCGGCATCAAGATCTTCGCCGACGGCGTGATCGAATACCCGGCGCAGAGCGCGGCAATGCTCGAGCCCTACAAGAACTCCCGCAAACCCGGCGAGCTGCTGATCGACCCGGCACACTTTGGCGAACTGGTCAGCGCCATCGACCAGCGCGGCTGGCTGGTGCACATCCACGCCATCGGCGACCGCGCGGTGCGCGAATCGCTGAACGGCATCGAGCAGGCACGCAAGGATCGCCAGAGCGGCATCACCCACTCCATCACCCACCTGCAGATGGTCAACCCCAAGGAGTTCGCGCGCTTCAAGCCGCTCAACGTGATTGCCTCGATGCAACTGCTGTGGGCCTCCGCCGACGACTACACCACGGACATGATCAAGCCCTACGTCAGTGCCATGGCGTTCCGCTACCAATACCCGGCGCACTCGTTGCTCAAGCACGGCGCGACCCTCTCCGGCGCCAGCGACTGGCCGGTGTCCTCGCCCAACCCATGGAATGCCATGGCCCAGGCCATCACCCGCAAGGGGCCATTGGGGGTACTCAACGCCGATGAAAGCCTGGACCGCGAAACCATGTTCTACGCCTACACCCTGAATGCCGCGCGCACCATTGGCCTGGAGCAGCAGATCGGCTCACTGAGCGCCGGCAAACAGGCCGACTTCATCGTCGTCGACCGCGACGTATTCGCCGTCGATGAAAAAGCCCTGCATGAAACCCAAGTCCTGCAAACCTGGTTCGCCGGCCGCGAAATCTATACCCGCCCTCTCTAATCACAACTGCTGAACCGCTGCCCGCCCCCGCGTCTTGCCGACGTCGGGGCCCGGCGCAGCCTTGCGTGACATCTGCCCATAACAATCACAATAACGGGAAGCCTATGAAGACCCTCACCCTGTTCGCCCTCAGTTCCTTGTGCCTGCTGCCCATGACCAGCCAGGCCATCCCCCTGACCGATGACCTGGCCGTAGAGCTGGAACTGACCCTGGCCAGCGACTACCGCACCCGCGGCATCTCGCAGAGCAAGAACGACCCGGCGGTGCAAGGCGCCGTGACCTTGCTGCACAACAATGGCCTGTACCTGGGCGCCTGGAGCTCCAACGTCGACTTCGGCGGCGGCCTGAAAACCCGCCAGGAAGTCGACTACTACGGCGGCTGGCTGTGGCAGGCCAGCGAAGCGGTGAGCCTCGACCTGGGCTACCTGAAGTTCACCTACCCGCGCGAATCGCAGTTCAACCAGGGCGAGGTCTACGGCATTCTCAGCGTCTACGGGGTCAAGCTGGCGGCCTATTACTCCGATGATGCACCGGGCATCGACAGCAAGCAGAGCACGCTGTACCGCTACATAGGCTACGAAACCCGACTGCCCCTGGAACTGGGTCTGAGCCTGCGTTATGGCGAAATGGACTTCAAGGATCCACGGCTGGTCGGGGCTTCGGAAAAAGGCGTGGACAGCTACCGCGAGTGGCAGGCCAAGCTGACCCGCGAAGTGCTCGGCGTAGTGCTGGGCCTGAGCTACATCGATACCGACCTGTCGAAAACCCAGTGCACCAGCAACTACGGTTTCAGCGACTTGTGCGGCGCCACCCTGGTCGCCAGCGTAACGAAGACCTTCTAACCACCAGGGGCCGTCACCTGCTGGATGCGCGCCCTTGCACGGGGGCGCTCACTGCAACGGCGAGAAACGAGCCGGCAGGTACAGAGTCGAGTGCATGTCGCGCAATTGCGGGGCGGTGTTTTGCGCAGGCCAGACGCCATCCCGAACTGCGCGACTGCGCACCTCCAAGCGCTGCTCAAGGCTGCTGTAAGGCCAGATGTGCAGGTAACGCGGGGTGCGACCATCGGTGGCGTAAAAAGCCGCGTACACCGCCGAATACTCCGCAGCGGTACGCGGCCCGATGGCTTGCTCCCAGCCCTTGAGCGTTGGCGCCAGCCCCGCGGGCACCAGGTCATAAACCCGGAACTCGTAGAAGGGTCCATGGGCGCCCGGCGGCAACGGTTTGAGAAAGCCGAACCGGCTGTAGTTTTCCACCCGCATATCAGTCAACCAGGTACCGATGCCAAAGGCGTCGACACTCCCCAGGTAACGTTCGCGCTCGGCCTGACGAGTGGCTTCATCGACAAACCCGCGCAGCAGCGCAATCTGGTTCAAGGGGCCAATGTCCGAGGCCCAGCATCCCAACAGGGACACCCCTTCGACGCTGTCGGCCAGGCGGCCTTCCAAGCAGTCCATGGCCTGGGCCACGGTGCCTACGCGTAAGGTAAAGGTGATCAGCTCATACAACTTCATGACAACCTCGACGGGTAATGAGTGGGTCAGGCGACGCACCAATGAGCGTTAAAAGAGCGCCCCGCACCAACGGAACAAGGCATCCCGGTGCAGGTGGCCGAGGTGGCTGTAGCCCTGTGGATTCGACCGGAGTCAGTTGCGCTCTAAAAACCGCGCATGGGCAATCCTCGGGTTCAACAGGAAAAAACTGCCGGAGCAATCCATGCGGGAGAAAACCACGGCAGAGCAAAAGTGCCGCCCGATACAGCAGCGGCAAGGTTCAGGTGAGCGCCTCAGAATTTCCAGGTGTAGGTGGTGATCAAGCGGTTCTCCTGATAGTCCGGACCGGATGCACGACCACTGCCATAACGGGTCTTCACGTCGATCCGGCGCCACTCCAGGCCCAGGTCCTTGAACGTGCCGCTTTGCACCACGTACCCCAGGACGATGTTGCGTTCACTTTCGACGTTCTGATCCAGCGCGTTGTTGCCCCGGTCAATGCCGGTGCCGCGCATATAGCGGGTCATCAGTTTCAAGCCGGGCAGGCCCATGGCGGCGAAGTTGTAGTCGTAGCGCAGTTGCCAGGAACTCTCGTTGGGCTTGACGAAGGCGATGGTCGACCAGTTCACCAAGTACGGCTGCGGCGCATAGCCGTTGAGGGTCGGGAACGTCGACTCGCCGAGCATGCGCTGGTAGCCGACGCCAAAGCTGTGGCCAGCCTTTTTCAGGGTCGTCATCACGCCATAGGAGCGGTTGTCGATATTGCCGTACAAGGCCTTGCCATCTTCCTTGTTATTGAAATAGCGCAAGTCGGTTTTCACCCCGTAACCGGCGCCCAGGTCGTGACTGTAAGTCAGCCCTAAATAGTGTTGTTGATAGATGTCTTCCAGTTGCCCATAGAAATAAGTAGTCGAGAAGTTCGGACTGAAGGCATAGGTCGCCCCGCCGAAGTTCAAACCGTCACTGCGCCGTTGAACGTCGGGCCCATTGAACAAGTACATTCTTTCCCGATTGGAGGACTCTCGTGAGCTGATTTCTGTAAAGCGCCCGCCGGTGAGGGTCAAGTTGTCCACTTCCTTGGATTCGACCTGCACCCCGTGATAGGTGGTGATCAACTGCCGGGTGTCGTCGAGATAGGCCACTGGCAAGGTCGGCCGCAGTTCGCCGATTTTCAGTTCGGTCTTGCTGTAGCGCACCTTCCCGGTCAACGCCGCGCGACCGTAATCGCGCACCTGCTCGCCCCTGCGGCTGTCGTAGGGAATGATGCTGTCGGGCCCACGCCCGCCACCGCCGTCCAAGCGGTAGGCGTACTGCGCCGAAAGGTCCAGGCCGAACTGCAAGGTGCCTTCGGTGTAACCCGAGATGGCGCGAAAATCAAAGCCTTGGGTCCAACTGCCAATACGCGATTTAGGCGCATCGGACTGCTTGAAATCACGGTCGATGTAAAAGTTGCGCGCCCCCAGACTGACCTGACGATCATCGAGAAAATCGGCGTGTACGACCTGCGGCGCGAAGAGATACATCACGGCCGTAGTGGAGACGACACGGCTTGCCCAGCTCTTCTGGAACATGAAGCTTTCCTTCTTTTTTTACATGCACAAAGGCACATTGAGTGGGAGCAGATAAAACAAGAAAATGAAACTTTCGAGTTAGCCTGCAGTGTTATTTTTATAACCACTTACTGCAAAAAAAGTCGTGACGCGATCGTTCACCAAGACAGTGAAGACAGCGTTATAGTTATTCTATTTTCCCAGCACTTACGGAAAACTTAAGTTGACACTTACACCCCAACAACAACTTCACGAGATATTGAAAGTTCCCCCTATTGGATGATACGCACGATTGAAATAGACCAGGCCCTGCTGGCCCTCACCATTGCGAATGCCCAGGACCTCGCAATAGAAAATCGTGTGCGACCCCACTTCATGGGCCTGAGCAATGCGACAGTCGAAGCTCACCAACGCCTCGTCGAGCAGCGGTGCGCCACTTTCCAGGGTGCTCCAGCAGGCACTGGAAAAGCGCTGTTCAGCGTTCAGTTCACGGTTGGCGAATGCCCCCGACACCTCGCGTAGCTCGGGGGTCAGTACGTTGACGCTGAGGACACCGTTGCTCTTGAAGTGCACGTTGGAAAACGACGAACGATTCATGCACACCAGCAGCGTTGGCGGCTGATCGGTGACGCTACAGACCGCTGAGGCAGTGAAGCCGAAGCGACCGGCCGGACCGTCGGTGGCGATGATCGAAACCGCCCCGCCCAGCATCGACATTGAGTTACGAAATCCTGTTGTATCGACCATGGTATTAGCCTCCGGGCTATCAGATATCCAGCACCAGCTTGTTCGACCTGGCGCGCGAGCAGCACACGAGGATCTGGTCGTTGGCACTCTTTTCGTCGTCGGTGAGGTACACGTCGCGGTGATCCGGCTCGCCCTCCAGGACGTCGCACAGGCAAGTCCCGCACACCCCTTGCGCGCATGACACTTCGATGTTGATTCCCACCGTCCTCAAGGCCTCGACGATGCTTTGCCCCTGTGCGACCTGCACGGTCTTGCCGCTGCGCGCCGCATGCACTTCAAAGCTCGCCCCCGAGGCGTCGACCGCCACCTGAAAGTACTCGCGGTGCACATGATCGTCGGCGTAGCCCTGGGCAAGGGCCTGGCCGATGACCCAATCCATGAACCCGGCCGGGCCACAGACATACACATGCACGTCCGCCTGCGGGTTGCCCAGGAGGCTGGCCAGATCAAGCTTCTGCGCCTCCTCTTCGTCGTCGAAGTGGGTGTGCAGGCATGCGGCGAACCCGGCACTGCCAAGCTCATCGAGAAAGGCGCTGCGGCTGCGTGAGCGGGCGCAATAGTGCAATTCGAAATCGCTGTCGCGGGCATTCAGGGCATAGGCCATGGCCACCATCGGGGTGATGCCGATGCCACCGCCGATCAGGATCGAGCGCCGCGCATTGGGGGCCAGGGGGAAATGATTGCGCGGCGTGCTGATCTCGATTTCCCGTCCTTCGAGCAGCGCGTGCACCGCCAGCGAACCGCCGCGCGAGTCTGGGTCCTTGAGCACCCCCAGGCGATAGGCGTCGACGTTGGCCGGGTCACCGCACAGTGAATACTGGCGCACCAGCCCCGGCTTGAGATGGACGTCGATGTGCGCGCCCGCCTCGAACGACGGCAAGGGTCGCCCTTGCGGACTGACCAGATCCAGCACGACGACACCGTCGCCCTGCTCTTCGCGCTTGCGCACGACGACTTTCAATACTTGATCGCTCATCCAGGATCATCCAGGTTGCGTGGTAATGGGGCCGCCACAGCGGCCCCTGCAGGGTAGTGAGCGGCCTTCAGGAGCGCCGCCCGCCAGTCAGCGCATGAAGATTCCGCCATTCACATCCCAGGTCGCGCCGGTGGTGAAATAAGCCTCTTCACTGGCCAGCTGCACCACCAGGCGCGCGATGAAATCGGCATTGCCGAGACGCTTCACCGGGATCGCCTCAATCAGCTTTTCCAGACGCTCGGGCGGCACGGCGGCGCGCACCGCCGGCGACTCGATCGGCCCCGGGGCAATGGCATTGACCGTGACCCCCGAGGCCGCCAACTCCTTGGCGAAGATTTTCGTCAGGGTGATGATCGCGCCCTTGGACGCCGCGTAGTGGGCTCCGGTCGCAGTACCGCCGTTCTGCCCAGCCAGGGAGGCCATGTTGATGATCCGCCCGTAACCTTGAGCGGCCAGGTAGGCGCCCAGCACCTGGCAACCGACGAAGGTGCCGCGCTGGTTGACACTCACCACCCGGTCGAACTCTTCCGGGCTGATCTGCATCAGTGGTGTGGTCAGGGTCATCGCCGCGTTGTTGACCAGCACGTGCAGCCCACCCCAGGCGTCCAGCACCGCGCCGAGCGCGGCCTGGAAATCAGCCTTGCTGGCGACATCCAGTTGCAGGGCCAGGACCCGTTCGCCGCCGGGGTCGAGTTCGCCGGCACAGGCCTGCGCAGCCACCAGGGAAAGGTCGCTGATTACCACCCGATAACCTGCCGCCAGCAACTGCGTGGCGATGCTTTTGCCCAGCCCGCTGGCCGCGCCCGTGACCAAAGCTACTGGTGTCATGGTCGGCTCCTCAAAGGATGTAACCGATACCGGCGAGGGTATCGGTGGAGTTGATCAATTGGATCAGCTTGCGCTGGATCTTGAAGCTGTCGCCGCTGCGCACCAGGTCGAAGGTGACGTCAGCGGTGTACTGCTTGAGCACGTCCTTGCGGAACTCGCGCAGGTTCTGCGCGCAGCGCACAGTGATCACGCCATCGACCTCGGCCAGCAGGCGAAAACGCGACTGGCTGCGTACGGTGCGGGCCCGCGGCGTCGTCGAGATCGACTCGCCACTGGTCAGGCGGGTCACCCGCAACTGCCGCATGTGGTGATTGTCGTAGGCGTAGTTCAGGGTATTTTCGAAGTCGGTTTGCAGCGGGTCGATGGGAATGATGTAGGTCGCGGTCGCGGTCCACAGATCGAGCCATTCGACGAAATCGCCATGGTCCAGCATGTCCGCTTCCTGCCAGATGAAGGCCGTGACTTGGTTGAGCAATTGCAGATTGATCATGGTGTTCTCCGTCGACTCAGGCCGACATCATCTTTTTCCACTGCTGGTAAGCAGCGCGCATTCCGGTCTCGGCACTGACGTCGCTGATCAGGCCGTCCGCGCTGGGCTGTTCACCCGGCAAACCGCGGTTGAGCATGATCCACAGGTCGGTGCCGGCACTGGCACCGCGCTGCACCCGCTCCCAGGCTTCGGAGTCGTCCGGCGTGCCGAAACCCATCGGGCCCTGGAAGTGTTCATGCAGGCGCAGGCGATAACGGTTGGCCACGGCCGGGCCGCCATCCATGGTGATCACCGCGTGATGGATTTCGGTCTGGTCCACCGCGATCGGTTGCAGGACCCGGAAGAACGCCATCGAGCAGGCAATGTTGGGAAACAAGTTGAGGTTGAAACCCGAACCGCCCACCGCCCGCACAATGCGCCGCACCGCCTGTTCGTCCTGGCCCTCGGCGCGCAGTTGTACGGCCAGCTCCTCGAAGCGCTGCGGAATCGGCAGGTCGAGGTTGGCATCCAGGTCGATCAGGTCAGGGATCATCACCATCACACTGTGACCGTTGCCCAGGTCTTCGACGTAACCCGGCCCCTTGACGAAATCGAACAGCTCCAGGGTCTGCTCATCCACCGAGGCCAGGAACGATTTGTGCACCAGCGGGAAGTGATAGGCGTCGGTGGTGTTCTCCAGCTGGATTTTCCAGTTGCCGGGAAAGCGGAAGCGGTGCTCACCACCGACTTTCACCGGGTAACCGGCGCCCTGCTTCATGAACAGGTCGATCCATTTCTTGGCCGGGCCGAGATAATCTGCGAGCGGCTGAATATCGTCCTTGAAGGTGGCGAAGATCATGCCGCTGTACTGCTCGACACGCAGGCTCACCAGCGGCAGCTCGTCCTTGTCCAGGCAATCGGCGTAGCTCTCCGGGTGCGGCACCCCGCGCAGGCTGCCGTCCAGGGCGTAGCTCCAGCCGTGGTAAGGGCAGACGAAACTGTTGGTCTTGCCCTTCTTGTGCTCGCACACCGTGGCCCCACGATGGCGGCAGCGGTTGAGCAGCACGTGCACGTCCTGCTTGCGGTCGCGCACGACGATCACCGGCTGCTTGCCGATGTAGGTGCTCTTGTAGCTGCCGGTCTCGGGAATCTCGCTGGCGTGGGCCACCCAGATCCACGTGCTGTAGAAAATCTTCTCCAGCTCCTGGTCGAAGATCTTGCCGTCGGTGTACAGCGAAGTGTGCACACGGTCGGGCAGCACCCGCTCAGCCGGGGTGGATTCCAG
This sequence comes from Pseudomonas sp. Fl5BN2, assembly GCF_009908205.1. NCBI lineage: Bacteria > Pseudomonadati > Pseudomonadota > Gammaproteobacteria > Pseudomonadales > Pseudomonadaceae > Pseudomonas > Pseudomonas sp. Fl5BN2. The sequence continues at coordinate 156,699 of NZ_JAAARL010000014.1, forward strand.
GGTCAGGGTATCTATCAGGTTATTCACGATCACTCCTCGTCGGCGTGACCCGCCGACTATAAGAATTCTGCGGGCTACTGCTCGGCCGGTGCCGGCACCGGCAAATGCTCATCACTGTTCCAGTGGTCCACCGGACGACTGAACAGGTTCTCGGTCTGAAAATGCGCCATGCGCCATTGCCCCTGTTCGCGAGCGAAACGCACGCTCAAACGGGCACTGTTGAGGTGCGACGCACCACTGGCGAAGGTCGAGGCCTGCAACATCACCCAGCTGGCCTCGGCCTCGTCACCGTTCACGCGGATCAGCTCCGAGGTCAGAAAATGCACGTTGAGCGCAAAGTGCGCCGGCTCGACCATGTAGGTCGCAAACATGGCGCGGATGGCGTCACGCCCACGGTAGCCACCAAAGCTGTCGCGATATTTGGCGCCCTTGCCTTCCCAGAGTGCGTCGTCGGTAAACAGCTCGGCCAGTTCGGCCAGTGGCGAGCCCACGCCCAACTCATCGCACAGCACCATGTAGCGGTTCATGCAGGCGCGCACGGCGTTCTCGCTGTGCAGCTGGTCGAGCCGTTGCTCCAGGGCTTCGATGCGCTCTTGTGGTGACATTTGGCTTCTCTCCACTCAGCGCTGGATGATCAGTTCGCGGCCGGTACGGGCCTCGACCTTGCAGTACTTCCAGAGTTTGTAGGGGCCGTCGCCGACCGCCGTGGTGCGGAACAGATTGCAGGCGGCATGCACGGTCTCGATGTCCGGCACGTCGGCCAGCAGGTAGGTGGTCCAGGGCCAGCCGGCGGACGGTCCGACCATGCTCTGGTCGTCGTCCATGTTGCCCAGCACCGTGACGCCAGGCAGGTCGCCGATGGCATGCCACATTTCGCCAAACGCGGCCCAGACTTCCAGGGCCTCGGGGCGTGGCGCATCGAAGAAGTTCTGGTTGATGCCGATGCAGAACAGAACGCGCAGGGCTTTTTTATCGGTCATGAAATTCACCACTCAATGGTTGAAGAAATTACAGGTAACCCGGCAGCGGTTTGTTGCCGAAGAAGATCGCGCCGGCGTTCTGGTAGGTCATGTCGCCCATGAAGGCGTGCTGGGTGATGACCTGGGTGTCGTTGACGAAACGCGACAGCGGGTTGCTGCGGTACACCCCGCTCATGCCCGAGAGCATTTGCGCGGTGCGCGCCACTTCAGCGGCCACGCGGGTGGCGTGGGTCGACGACAGGCGCAACATGTTGGTCTGCTCCAGGCTCACCGGAGCGCCGGCCAGCACGCTGTTCCAGGCGTCGTCGATGGCCTCGTAGAACCAGCAGCGCGCGGCCCGCAACGAGGCCTCGGCCTTGGCCACCTCGACCTGCGCCAAGGGCCGGTCGGACAACGATGGCGCGCCGGTGACCGAGATCCGCCCCGAGGCCATGCCACTCAGTTCGTCCAACGCGGCGCGGGCCACGCCCAGGCCGACCACCGACAGCACCTGGGTGGCGAAGGACAAGGACGGGTAGCGAAAAAAAGGCTCATCGAGGTTCGATGGCCCGCCGCGCACGAAGGTCCACTCTTCCGGCACCACCACGTTCTCTACCACCACGTCGTGGCTACCGGTTCCCACCAGGCCGACCACATTCCAGCTCTCCTCGATCCGCACTTTGTCCCGAGGGATCAGCGCCAGGCGTGGCAGGCCCAGCATCTCGCCATTTTTCGGGGCAATGCCGACGCCGATCAGCGAGGCGCCCATGCAGCCACTGGAGAACTTCCAGCGGCCGTTGACCTCCAGGCCACCGTCGACAAAGGTCGCCGGTTGCGGCGGAAAGATCCCCCCGGCAAACACCACGTCGGGCGACTCGGCGTAGATTTTCCTGATCGTTTCCAGGGGCAGCGCTGCCAGGTACACCGGGCTCATGCCGAAGCTTGCGACCCAGCCGGCGGAACCGTCGGCAATCGAAATGTCCTCGACCATCTGGCAGAACTCGGCCGGCGAACACTCATCGCCACCAAAACGCTTGGGCACTAGAGCGCGGTACACGCCGAGGGTGCGAAAACGCTCGATCACGTCCGCAGAAATGAACTTCTGCCGGTCGAATTCCTCGTCCCGGGCCCGGGCCCGGATCTCGACGAGCAATTGCTGAAACTCTTCACCCGCGGTGATCGGCGCACGGCGCTGATGGTCCCGCTCGCTAAGGACAGTCATGGGGTTCTCCAAGGTAAACATGGCGATTAGTCTTCCAGGCGCCGGACCAGCTCGCGGGCCACTGCACACAGCAGTTCATCCGCGCCATGGGCGGCAATGAGTTGAAGGCCCACCGGCAGTCCCGAAGCGCCTTCCAGAGGAATGCTCAGGGCCGGATGACCGGAAAGATTGAACGGCCGCACCAGGGCGGTCATGCCCAGGACCGCACGGGTATCGGTAGCGTCGGCCAGCACCAGCGGATAGTCGGGCATGGTCGGCAGCGCCAGGATCGGGAACCGCTGCAGCGCCTCGTCGACCTCGGCGGTGAAGGCCAGGCGCACCTGCTCGGCTTCGGCCAATGCGGCACTGGAGGTCTGCCCGGCGGCCTGCAGGCGGCCGGCGATATCGCTGCCCACTCGGCCGGTTTGCAACAAGTGGCCGCAGGCGTTCCAGGTCTCGGCATTGATCACCACCATGCCGGCGTCATACGCCGCGGCCATGCCTGGCAGCCGTTGCTGGCCGAGGCTGAAAGCGCTGCGCTGCAAGGCATGGTCGAGGGCTGCGCGGATCGGCTCGCTGGCTTGCACCGGAACCACCCCGATGCTGATCTGCGTCACCGCCGGCAAGGGGCCAAAACCTGGATCGATGGCCTGCATGGCTTCGATCAGGCGCTCCATGCTGCGTGCCAGCGGCCCCACGCAATCCAGTGAGCTCTGCGCCGGCATCACGCCTTTGCGGCTGACCCGGCCGAAGCTCGGCTTGAGGCCAAACACGCCACAGCAGGCCGCTGGAATACGCACCGAACCACCGGTGTCGGTGCCCAGGGCAAAGTCGCACAGCCCGGCCGCCACCGCCGCCGCCGAACCACTGGACGAGCCGCCGGGTATACGCCCCGGATAACGCGGGTTCGGCGGCGTGCCGGCCCAGGCATTCAGGCCGGTGGTACCAAATGCCAGCTCATGCAGGCTGGTCTTGCCGCTGATTCGGCACCCGGCATCCAGCAGCGCCTGTACCACTTGCGCATGCTCAACGGCAGCCGGCGCATCAGCCAATGCATGACTCGAAGCCCGGGTCGGGTAGCCGGCGATATCAATGGTGTCTTTCACCATCACCGAGCTGCCGCTCCCACCCAATGCTAATTCCTCGACGACAATCGACATGCCCTTCACCTGCTTCATGGGTCACTGGCCAACCTCGCCAGAACAGATGCACCCGACCGAAACCAGTGGGTGAACGCTTAAATCTAAAATCATAATAATTAGTTGAAATGTCAATTGAATTTGACATCTTTTATTGGTGTGTATTTTAGGTGCATTTTCTGACCCCAAGCACCGTCATCGTGCAGTTTGGTAACAGCCTCAAAAAAGCCGAAAAACATCGAATATCATGATTTTTATCATTAAATTCAGCACCTTATGAGCAATATGAAAATCAATCCCAATAAACAGGAAAACTATAAAACGCCCTTACAGAGAAAATATTTACGTTCCAAATCAACTAATAAATCACTAAAAAAAAGGCAAAATAACCCATAAAAAATACCGATTTTTCCCCTTCATTTTTTCTGCTTTCCGCCCTCCACAAAGACAACATTGACCCAGGTCAATGCCTTGCCCCAGACGCTGTGCGTGGCCTTTTCGCGCTGCTGCAAAAGCCCCCAGGGAGCGGCCGTGAAAGGGCCCGGGGATCGACCACCGAAGGCACGACTGCCAAGCCTCGGCGGTAACACTCGGCGAGCCGGTCGAACGTTTTTTCTGGCATGCAATCTGCTTTTGCCCTCCACGCTCCCTGGCCGATGAGTCGTCGGTCGATCAGCAGCCACAGCGTCCGGCCCATTCGCCGCAACGCTCGAACGGTTCGACAAAAACAGGTCAGCCCCGATGCCCTCAAACGCTAGGGAGCCTTGGCCAGCAACCCCTTGCAGCGCCTTGCAACTCTTCGGAGAAAGTCATGCTTTTCAGAAAAGCCGTGTCCACGTTGTTGTTGAGTGTTGCCTGCGCCAGCGCCGCGCAAGCTGAAGTGAAAGTGGGTGTCATCACCTCCGCCACCGGCCCTATCGCGCTGATCGGCATCCCACAGAAGAACACCATCGCCCTGCTGCCGACCCAGGCCGGGAACCAGACGGTGAAGTACATCGCCCTGGATGACGCCAGCGACCCGACAGCCACCGTCAAGGCCCTGAAGAAACTGATCGATGAGGAAAAGGTCGACGCGATCATCGGCCCGAGCGGCTCGCCCAACGCCATGGGGGTGATCCAGTTCGTCGCCGAGGCCGGTGTGCCGTTGCTGGCCCCCGTAGGGACGGCTGCAGTGGTGCTGCCGATGACCGAGCAGAAAAAATGGGTGTTCAAGACCACCCAGAACGACGACCTGATCGCCAAGGCGCTGTTTGCGTACATGAGCAAAAAGGGGGTCAAGACCCTGGGTTTCATCGGCACCAGCGACCCTTACGGCGAGAACTGGGCCAAGGTCATGGCCGGGCTCGCCACCGAGCACAACATCCAGGTGGTGGCCAACGAACGCTTCCAGCGCCAGGACACTTCGGTCACCGGGCAAAGCCTGAAAATCCTCAGCGCGCGGCCTGATGCCGTGCTGGTCGCCGCCCCCGGCAGCTCGGCAGTGATGCCCCAGGCCACGCTGTTCGACCAGGGTTATCGTGGCCAGGTCTACCAGACCCACGGCGCGGCGCTGCCGGACTTTCTCAAGCTCGGCGGGAAGAAAGTCGAGGGCACCATTCTGGCCGCGAGCCTGATGCTGGTCCTGGATGAAATGCCCGACTCGCACCCCTCGAAAAAAATCGCCAGCGACTACACCAGTGCCTACGAAAAACTCACAGGCAGCAAACCCGCAACCTTCGGCGGTAACACCTTCGATGCCGGCCTGCTGCTGCAAAAAGCCATTCCGATCGCCGCCCAGAAAGCTGCGCCCGGCACCGCCGAGTTCCGCACGGCATTGCGCGAGGCCCTCGAACAGAGTCACGAACTGGCCGGCACCCAGGGGGTTTACAACATGACGCCACAAGACCACAGCGGCTTCGATGAACGCGGCCGGGAAATGATCGTGGTGAAAAACGGCAACTGGACCCTGTTGCACGACAACTGATCGACACCTTGGGCATGCCGTCCGTGGCATGCCCGGCCGACCTGGCGCTACTTCAGCCCCAGACCGGCCCCGCTTGATATTCAACCGATCAGAAGAGAGTGCTCATTATGAATTTCCAGATAGCCATGCTGCTGGGCCAGGACGGCATGACCAATGGCGCGATCTACGCGCTGCTGGCCCTGTCGATCCTCCTGGTGTTCACCGTGACGCGGATCCTGTTGATCCCCCAGGGTGAATTCGTTACCTATGGCGCCTTGACCATGGCCACCTTGCAGAGCGGTCGACCCACCGCACTGATCTGGCTGCTGCTCGGGCTCACACTGATCGACTGCCTGCTCGACCTGTGGGGCGCCGCGCGATCCAGCCGGGCATTGCGCTGGCCCTGGCGCGTGCTGTTCAAGCTCGGTTATGCGCTGCTCATCGCACTGCTGATCAAGACCCTGCCCCTGGCCGAACTGCCAATGCTGGTGCAGGCGCTGCTGACCCTGGCCCTGGTGGTGCCGCTGGGACCGCAGATCTACCGCCTGGTGTTCCAGCCCATTGCCGCGGCCAGCGCCCTGGTGTTGCTGATCGTATCGATCGCCGTGCACGTGAGCATGGTCGGCATTGCCCTGCTGCTGTTCGGTCCCGAAGGCGCGCGCACCAAGCCATTTTCCGAAGCCGGCCTGGAGCTCGGACCGGTGACCTTCAACAGCCAGACACTCTGGGTGCTGGCAGTGTCCCTGGCCTTGATCATCGGCTTGTACCTGTTCTTTGAACGCACGCTGTATGGCAAGGCCCTGCGCGCCACTGCAGTCAATCGCATGGGCGCCAGGCTAATGGGTATTTCACCGACGCTGGCGGGCAAGTCGACCTTCCTCCTGGCTGCGCTGATCGGCACGTTGTCGGGAATCCTCATTGCCCCCATCACCACCTTGTATTTCGACTCGGGCTTCATCATCAGCCTCAAGGGCTTTGTCGGCGCAATCATCGGCGGCCTGGTCAGCTACCCGGTCGCGGCCATCGGGGCCCTGGCCGTGGGCCTGGTCGAGGCGTTCTCGATGTTCTGGGCCAGTACCTACAAGGAAATCATCGTCTTCACCCTGATCATTCCGTTCCTGCTTTGGCGTTCGCTGACCCACCGTCATGTGGAGGAAGAACAATGAATCCGCGCTATCTGGTACTCGCCCTGATATTGCTCCTGGGCGTGGCACCGCTGCTGTTGCCGCCCTACTACGTGACCCTGCTCAACTACATCGGTCTTTACACCCTGGTGGTGCTCGGCCTGGTCCTGCTGACCGGGGTCGGCGGCATGACCAGCTTCGGCCAGGCCGCGTTCGTCGGCCTCGGTGCCTACACGTCGGCCTGGCTGACCACCAGCGAGCAGCTACCGGCGTGGCTGGCCTGGGCCAGCACCTCGCCCTGGCTGACCTTGCTGGTCGGGGTCATGTTGACGGCCGGCGTGGCTCTGCTGCTCGGCGCGCTGACGCTCAAGCTGTCCGGGCACTATCTGCCCCTGGGCACGATTGCCTGGGGCCTGTCGCTGTATTACCTGTTCGGCACCCTGGAATCCTTAGGCGGGCATACCGGGGTCAGCGGCCTACCGTCGATTTCGCTGTTCGGCCTGCTGCTGGACAAGGGCGAAAAGATCTTCTATCTGATCTGGGCCTTCCTGCTGATGGCCATCCTCATCACCCAGAACCTGCTGAACTCGCGCGAAGGCCGGGCCATACGCACGCTCAAGGGCGGCCAACTGATGGCCGAGTCGATGGGCATCAACACCTTGCGCTCGAAGATGGTGATCTTCGTCATCTCGGCGGTCTTCGCGGCGATTTCCGGCTGGCTTTACGCCCACACCCAACGCTTCGTCAACCCGACGCCGTTCGGCCTGAACATGGGCATCGATTACTTGTTCATGGCGCTGATCGGCGGCGTCTCCAGTGTCTGGGGAGCCCTGCTCGGCAGCAGCGTCCTGACCCTGCTCAAGCAATGGCTGCAGGACTGGCTGCCTCACCTGCTGGGCGATAGCGGCAACTATGAAACCATCGTCTTCGGCCTGTTGATCGTGCTGTTGATGCAGCGCGCACCCGGTGGGCTGTGGCCATTGCTGGTCGGCTGGCTGCCCAAGCGCTTCAAGGCTCGCAGTCGGGGGCCGGCGGTCGACGCCAGCGCCCCGCCCCTGCCCCGCCGCGAACAGCCGCAACACGGGCAGCAGGTGCTTGAGGCGCGACACGTGAGCCGGCATTTCGGTGGCCTGGTGGCCAACAATGACATGAACCTGAAGATCCACAGCGGGGAAATTCTCGCCCTGATCGGACCCAACGGCGCCGGTAAGAGCACCTTGTTCAACCAGTTGTCCGGGGTCGACACCCCGACGTCCGGCGAGGTGCTGTTCATGGGCCGCAAGATCAACGGCCTGAGTTCACGACACGTGGCCCGCATGGGCCTGAGCCGGACCTTCCAGCATGTCAAGCTGCTGCCGGAAATGAGCGTACTGGAGAACGTCGCCATCGGCGCGCACCTGCGCGGACACCGAGGAATCCTGGCCGCCGCCCTGCATCTGGAGCGCCGCGAAGAGGCCATGCTGCTCAATGAGGCCAGGCTCCAGCTGGAGCGGGTCGGTCTCGGTGACTGCCTGCATGAACAGGCCGGCAGCCTGGCGCTGGGCCAGCAGCGAATCCTCGAAATCGCCCGTGCCTTGTGCGCCGACCCTTGCCTGCTGTTGCTCGACGAGCCCGCAGCCGGCCTGCGCCTGAAAGAAAAACAAGCCCTCGGCATCCTGCTCAGCCGGCTGCGCAGCGAAGGCATGGCGATCCTGCTGGTGGAGCACGACATGGACTTCGTCATGGGCCTGGTAGACCGGGTGGTGGTGATGGAGTTCGGTCAACGGATCGCCCAGGGCCTGCCCGAAGAGGTGCAGAAAGATCCTGCGGTACTCGAAGCTTATCTGGGAGGGATGGAATGATGAACATGCCTGCACAACCGCAACTCGTGTCGCACAACCAGGTCAGCGACCCGCTGCTGCAGATCAGCAACCTGAGCGTGGCCTACGGCAAGATCGAGGCCTTGAGCAACGCCAGCCTGTGCGTCGGCAAAGGCCAGATCGTCACGGTGATCGGCCCCAACGGCGCCGGCAAGACCACCTTGCTCTCGGCCATCATGGGCGTGCTCGGTTCCCATGGCCGGGTGGACTTCGATGGCCGCCTGGAGAGCGTGCCAGAGGTCGAGGTCATGGTTTCGCGGGGGCTCGGCCTGGTTCCGGAAAAACGCGAACTGTTCACCAGCATGAGTGTCGCCGACAACCTGTTGCTGGGCGCCTTCCAGCGCCATTGCCGAGGTGATCGCGACTACGCTCGCACCCTTGGCGAGGTCTATGAGCTGTTCCCGCGCCTGTGGGAGCGCCGTGGGCAACTGACCGCGACCCTTTCCGGCGGTGAACGACAGATGCTCGCCGTGGGCCGCGCGCTGATGGCCAAGCCCAGATTGCTGATGCTCGATGAGCCCAGCCTGGGCCTGGCACCGTTGATTACCCGGGAGATCTTCCGGATCATCAGCGCACTGCGCGAACAGGGCGTGTCGATCCTCCTGGTCGAGCAGAATGCCCGCGCCGCGCTGCGGGTCGCCGACTACGCCTACGTGCTGGAAACCGGTCAGATCGCCATGCAGGGCCCCGCGCAACAACTGGCCAATGACCCACGGGTCATCGAGGCCTATCTGGGCCTGGCCAGCAAGCATCAGGAGATGCTCGCCCCGCTGAATCCAGAAGCGTCACCATGACCCCTGCCGAACCCGACCCTCGGTCTGCGGCATGTGCTCGGCGGCGTGACATTCATCACCCCGCACTGCCCAGCCAGTCGAACACCCCACACCTGATGCTCTGGCACGCTTTCGCAGCGACCAGGCATGCCTCTGATGCTGTGCACAAGGAACCCGCCATGACCCACGCCTCCCTGGAAAAGCCAACCCATTGCAGCAACGACGAATGGGCCCTGCGCGTCGAACTCGCGCACTGCTATCACCTGGTGGATTTCTTCGGTTGGAGCGAAACCATCTTCAACCATATTTCCGCGCGCCTGCCCGGCCCGGCGCACCACTACCTGATCAACCCGTTCGGCCTGAACTACAGCGAAGTGACCCCGGCCAATCTGCTCAAGGTCGATCTGCAGGGCACAAAGCTTGAAGACTCACCCTATGACGGCAACCCCGCCGGTTTCGCCCTGCACAGTGCCGTGCATGGTGCGCGACCAGATATCCGCTGCCTGATCCATACCCACACCACGCCGATCTCGGCCATCGCCATGAAACAGGCCGGTTTCGCTCACCACGACTTCTATGGTGCACAGCTCAGCGGACGTATCGGCTACCACACCTTCGAGGGCATCACCCTGTTCGATGACGAGAAGGCCCGGATGATCGACAGTCTCGGCGACAAACACATCCTGGTGCTGCGCAACCACGGCATCGCGGTCGGTGAAAGCAGCATCGCCAAGACCTTCTTCCTGCTCTGGACCGTCCAGCGCGCTGCCGAGATCCAGTGCCAGTCCGGCGCCCTTGGCGGCGCAGACAACCTCCTGCCGGAAGAGATCAGTACCAAGTGCGCCGACCTCACCGCGATGCTGATCGGCAACAGCGGCTTCGCCGATAAATTTTTCAGCGCCATGGTGCGCAAGATGCAAGCCGAGCGTGGTCAGTACGGGTCATTGGCGCCGGCCAATCAGGCGTCAGGCCGGGCCAGGATCTAAAGCACAGCGGTGAGGTTCAATCCTGTGGCAGGTTGTTGAAAATCTTTTCCAGGGTGCTGTTGAGCTTGGTGATCTGCGCTTCGGTCAGACCCTCGAAGCTATTGAGGAAGATGTCGCGGGTACCTTGCTGGATCTTTTCGATGGTCTGCCGGCCGCTATCGGTCAGCGAGACTTGAGTGACACGCCCGTCGCTGGCGCTGGTGGCGGTTTCCACCAGGCCGTCGGCCTTCATGCGGTAGACGATCTTGGTGATGGTCGGCAGCTTGGCAATGGCATGGATGGAGATTTCCGAAATGCTCGACTCGCCGTTCTCCTTGAGAATGAACAGGATCCGCCAGCGCGGGATGTCCATGTCGATTTTCTTCAGCGCTTTCTCCATGGCCATGGAGTAACGCCCGTACAGACGAGCCAACCAGTAGAAGGGGAATTGCTCCTTCTTGAAGTCCTCACTGGCGGGGTCGTAGCGGCTTCGGCGTTTTTTCGGGGTGCTCATAAAGGTTCGCGGCGCCTTGGATCAAAGCTGGGATTATAGGGACATCGCACCACTCGTCGCCCGTGAGCGCTTACGCATGAGGTGCAGCGGGCGCCATTGTCACGCTCGACGCTGCAAAAAACCAGCGACCACGCTGGCCTCGGCAGCGCTGTCCCGACCACGGGTGAGGGTCGGTCTTGCAAGACGGCCAAGCGCTGCACTGGCTGGAAAACTCGTGGGGGTTCTCCTGAGGAAGCTGAACGCTATACCAACCCATCCCTTCTTCCTCCAGGCCAGGAGTACCGTATGCCGACTCGAAAACTTGTCCTCAGCGCCCACCAACAGCCACTCATCAATACGCAGGGCAAGTCCGCTCGCTAGCCAAATACCCGCAAGGTTCCGGGTGAAGGTTTACGCCTGCTGGGGCAAGGTGTCGCCGAGGAAGTAGCGAGAATCGCGGCACTGCGCCAAGCGGCCTCGGCCGGTATTGCGGATCTGCAACAAGCTTGCTGCAGCGAAGTACAGGAAGACCAACTGCAGCAATACCTTGAAGACCTGGAGCTGGAGGCGGCGGCGCAGGAGAAACACTGGGCCGGCCCGAGAGCGGATGCACCTGCCGGCCGAATAACGCCGTTCACTCCCCGCGCTGGAGAATCCGGTCCATGATGCGATCGGTCTTCAGCGCTTCACTGGCCAACGCCGGATGCTGCCCTTCACCGCGGATATGGGCGTTCATGCCCAGCACGTGATGCCACTGGATGTGCGGATGATGGTCGATGCTCAGGCTCAGGGTTTCGACGGCTTCGAGCCGTACCGGATGCTCGTCGAACACCGAGAACAGAATACGCCCCTGGCTGCCGAGGATTTCAACCCGGTCCTCACGGCGGTCGGCGACGAAGTTCCAGGCCCCACTGCCCAGCGCACCGCTAGCAAAGCGCCAACTGGCGCTGACTGCATCTTCGGCGGCGTACAACCCGGCCTGGCGGGCAGAGAAGCCGACCACCTCGCGGATGTCACCCAACAGGTACTGGAACAGGTCAAAACCATGGCTCGCCAGGTCGACGAAGTAACCACCGCCGGCAATCTGCGGATCAGTGCGCCAGTTGTCCACGCCCTCGCGATCGGCCGCGGATGCAGCCTTGCTCAGGCTCCAGTGCAGGTGCCGGACCGCTCCGATACGCCCCTGCGCCAGCCATTGCCGCACGGCCTGGAAACGCGGCAACGAACGGCGGTAGTAGGACACGAACAGGTGCAACCCGGCTTGCTCGAATGCCTGCTGCATGGCCAGGCTTTGCGCCAGGTTCAGCGACATCGGCTTTTCCACGCAGCAATGTTTGCCGGCCGCGGCCACCAATAAGCTGTAGCCATGATGACTGTCCGGCGGCGTGGCGATGTACACCGCATCCACCTCGGGGTCGTTGATCAGGGCCTCGGCATCGGTATAGACCCGGGCGATGCCATGGCGCGCGGCATAATCGCGCACCGCGTCCAGGCGCCGCCCCATCACCGCCACCAGCGCCGAGCCCGGCACCTTGTAAAAGGCCGGGCCGCTCTTGCGCTCGGTGACACTGCCGCAACCGATCATGCCCCAGCGTACGGTCTGCATCGTCCCGCCCTCCCCGTCAGTGTCGCGCCCCGCTTCAGCGATCAGACTGCGCGCAGCGCGCGCAGGTCCAGGCGACCGTCCTGCAACGGCGGGCACCAGTAGTAGCCGCCAGTGATCGGCCGGCTCATGCGGTACAGGCCATCGACGATACCGTCTTCCAGGCCGCTCATGCGTCGCAGTTGCACTTCAAAGGCATTCAAGGTGCAGCCAAACGCCAGGAACATCAGGCCGCCCTGATCGCCTTCGATCCACGGCATCGAGCGGCGCACCATAAAGGCTTCCGGGGTAAAGCTTTCCTGGGCGGTGCGCTTGACGTGGGCCGAGATCGGCGCGTCGTCCAGCTCCTCGTTGTCGCTCAGGCGCCGGCCGATGATGTGGTCGCGCTCTTGCTGCTGCATCGCGGCAAAGCCCTTGAAGTCGTGCTGCCATTGCTGGATCGCGGCAAAGCTGCCACCGCGCAGGCCGGCGTCGCCCTCGGCCAGCGCCGCCGCCACAGCGGCTTCTTCATGGGGGTTTTCGGTGCCGTCTTCGTAGCCGGTCAGGTCGTGGCCGGTCTTGTGGCGGAAGGTTTCGTTCATCTGCACCAGGCGAAAGGCCGGGGCCAATGCCGCCTCCAGCGCGTTGCTGCGGTGCATCAGCTCGCCACGTTCGTCACCGTGCAGCCAGACCCACAGGGCGTGCTGGGTCGAGGGGTTGTCGACGCCGACGCCGGTCAGCGCCGGGAAGGCCTTGAGCCCTTGCACTCGGCCCCCCAGGGCCTTGACCAGCGACGCGCCAAAACCTGCTACCGCCGAGGCGCCATCGATTCGCGCTTGCAGTTGATCGAGGGCCTGGGGCAACGCCTCGATGGACTCCAGGGCAAAAAACAGATGGCGAGCGTGGGACGGAACGGGTGCAGCGAGAATGCCGGGCTGGTAGTAACTCATGGGAACTCCTGAATGAAGCTGGGGAGTTTAACGTTATGGGCCGATGGCGTCTGCGTTGCTGCGCAACGGCACAGCGCATCTGACGGTATCGACCCGGTGGCCGGAGTATCCGGGTAGTCAATGGACAGCGCCGGAGCCGGCAGTTGCCGGCCCAAGGCTGAAACGTTTAATCTCGATTCACAAGCAGCGGATGCCGGGCGGAAAAACCGCTAAAGCATCGGGCGATTCAGGCGTATAAACCTTGGAGCGATGTCGCAATCAGCCATCCGCGCCGGAGCCATTTTCAACACGGGGTAGAGTCATGACCACAGCCAATCTCTTGAGCAACCTGTTTCCTGCCGCCGCCGACATCCCCGAAGCCTATCGCCTGCCCGACCCCATGGAACAACGGGACTACCTGGTGGACGGTGAGTTGCGCACCTGGAGCGGACCGCTGGCCCAGGTCCGCAGCCCGATCTATCTGAGCAGCGCCGAAGGCGATCAGCAGGTGATCCTCGGCAGCACGCCGTTGCTCGACGCCGACACCGCCCTCAGCGCCCTGGACGCCGCCGTACGTGCCTACGACCGAGGCCAGGGCGCCTGGCCGACGATGCGCGTGGCCGAGCGCATCCAGCACGTGGAAGCCTTCCTGGCGCGCATGCGCGAGCAGCGCACGGCGGTGGTCAAGCTGCTGATGTGGGAGATCGGCAAGAACCTCAAGGACTCGGAAAAGGAATTCGACCGCACCTGCGACTACATCGTCGACACCATCGGCGCGCTGAAGGAACTCGACCGCCGCTCCAGCCGCTTCGAACTGGAGCAGGACACCCTCGGCCAGATCCGCCGGGTACCGCTGGGCGTGGCCTTGTGCATGGGGCCCTACAACTACCCGCTGAACGAAACCTTCACCACCCTGATCCCGGCGCTGATCATGGGCAACACCGTGGTGTTCAAGCCGGCCAAGCTCGGCGTGCTGCTGATCCGACCGCTGCTCGAAGCCTTCCGCGACAGTTTCCCGGCCGGGGTGATCAACGTCATCTACGGCAGTGGCCGCGAGACCGTCAGCGCACTGATGGCCAGCGGCAAGATCGACATCTTTGCCTTTATCGGCACCAACAAGGCCGCCAGCGACCTGAAGAAACTCCACCCCAAGCCGCACCGCCTGCGCGCCGCCCTGGGCCTGGACGCGAAGAACCCGGGGATCGTGCTGCCCGACGCCGACCTCGACAACGCAGTCAGCGAAGCCGTCACCGGCGCGCTGTCGTTCAACGGCCAGCGCTGCACCGCGCTGAAGATCCTGTTCGTGCATGAAACCGTGGTCGAGGACTTTATCCAGCGCTTCAACCACAAGCTGCAAGGCCTCAAGCCAGGCATGCCCTGGGAGCCGGGCGTGGCCCTGACGCCGCTGCCGGAGAACACCAAGGTCGACTACCTGCACGCCCTGGTGGCCGATGCCCAGGCGCATGGCGCACGCGTGGTGAACCCCAATGGCGGTGCTTCCCGCGCCTCGTTCTTCTACCCGGCGCTGCTGTACCCGGTGAACCCGCAGATGCGCGTCTACCACGAGGAGCAGTTCGGCCCGGTGGTGCCGATCGTGCCCTACCGCGACCTGGACACGGTGATCGACTACGTCCTGGAATCGGACTTCGGCCAGCAACTGAGCCTGTTCGGCAGCGACCCGGCACAGATCGGCCGGCTGGTGGACACCTTCGCCAACCAGGTCGGGCGGATCAACATCAATGCCCAGTGCCAGCGCGGGCCGGACACCTTCCCCTTCAACGGGCGCAAGAACTCCGCCGAAGGCACGTTGTCGGTGCATGACGCACTGCGCACCTTCTCGATCCGCACCCTGGTGGCCACCAAGTTCCAGGAACGCAACAAACAGCTGATCAGCGACATCATCCGCAATCGCGACTCCAGCTTCCTGACCACCGACTACATTTTCTAGGACGGTAGATAGAGAGTGTTCGCGCCTCGCGCTGAGGCGCGCTGTTTCTAACGGGCCAGGGGCTCGCCGAAGGGCGAGTGCCTACCCGCCGCCTACCCTTGGAGGACATTGTCTGGGCCGGTTCAAACTCCTGCGCAGGATCACCCTGCCACCCTTGCTGCAGCGCTTGCTGCGTCCCGTACTGGACCCTTATCGGCGTTACCGTCACGCCCGGCTGATCCACGCCGTGCGCGTCGCCCTCGGCCTGATCGCCACCATCCTGCTGACCACCGGGCTCAACCTGCCCCACGGCGAATGGGCCTCGGTGACCATGCTGGTGGTGATCGGCGGCCTGCAGCACCACGGCAACATCGGCAAGAAAGCCACCGAGCGGGCCATCGGCACCCTGGTGGGCGCGGGCGTCGGCCTGGTGCTGGTGGTGCAGCAGGCGTATTTCGGCCACCCCTGGATCACCTACCTGGCGATGTCGGCGGTCTGCGGCTACTTCTCCTACCATGCCATCGGCAAGGGCGGTTACACCGCGCTGCTGGCGGCGATCACCGTGTTCATCGTCGCCGGCCACGGCGACAACCAGATCAGCGACGGCCTGTGGCGCGCGGTGGATATCCTCATCGGCATCGCCCTGGCCCTGGCGTTCTCCTTCGCCATCCCGCTGTACGCGGTGTACTCCTGGCGCTACAACCTGGCCAGCGCCCTGCGCGACTGCGCGCAGCTGTACGGACGAATCATCAGCGGCAAGTCGGTGACCGACGACGAACACCTCAAGCTCCTTGGCCGGGTCAACAGCGCCATGCTGCAACTGCGTTCGCTGATGCCTTCGGTGTCCAAGGAAGTACGGATTTCCATGACCGAACTGGACGCCATCCAGCGCAACCTGCGGATGTGCATCAGCACCCTGGAGATTCTCGGCAACACCCGCCCCGACGCCAGCGACCCGCAAGCCATGGCGCAGATGCAACTGGCGCTCAAGACCGAGCACCGGCAGATCCGCGTGCAGCTGATCGGCATGGCCCGGGCCCTGCAATCGGGGGTCACCCAGCGCCTGGAAAAAACCCTGGAAGGCAGCGCCGAGAATGCCCTGGAGACGCCGGTGTATTCGGCCCTCGACGGTTATCGACTGCTGACCCGGCAATTGGCGGCGACCCTCGGCGAGATGCGCCAGCGCTTGGCCAAAAGCGCTCGGCATTGGCGGATCTAGGCCCCCTGATTGAAGGGGCGCAAGCGGGGTGTATCACCCATCTGCCAGGTCCGCACGACAGGCTTGAGCCGGCCTGTTCAACAGCCGCGAATGGACGTTCTTGAATGTCCATGAGATCGTTTACGCCACTGACCTGACGTGCGCTCGACCATGACCCCAACCTACCCTGCCCCCGCGACCGCCCTGCCCTGTTCGATCCTGCTACTGGCGGGTGGACGCGGGGCGCGCATGGGTGGCCGCGACAAGGGCCTGCTGCCCTGGCAGGGCCAGCCGCTGATTGCCCATGTACACGCCGTGGTACGGCCCTTTACCGATGACTTGATCATTTCCTGCAACCGCAACGCCGAGCAGTATCGGGCCTATGCCGACCAGTTGGTGGCGGATGATGCACAGGAAGACTTCCCCGGGCCCTTGGCGGGTGTCCTCGCGGGCCTGGCAGCGGCCCGCCATCCCTGGCTGCTGATCCTGGCCTGTGACGCACCAAAGATCGACGCGGCCTTGATCCAGGCGCTGCTGGACGCACGCACCGCCGACAAGCGCCCGGTGATGGTGCAACAGGCTGGGCAATGGCAACCCATGTTCAGCCTGGTGCCCACGGCGCTCTTGGCCGACTTGCGCCAGGCCTGGGAGACCGGTGAGCGCAGCTTGCTGCGGGCCCTGGACCGGCACAGGCTGACGGCCCTGCAGTGTGCACTGGACGACCCGCGACTGAGCAATTTCAACACCCCGGAACGACTGTCCGAAACCACACCCGAGCACCTGCAGCAATACTGACCCTTACTCTTCCCACCACAGGTGCCATTGTGGACATCAAGCAACTCAAGTTTCTCATCGCCCTGGAACAGACCCGGCACTTCGGCCAGGCCGCCGCGCGCTGCCATATCACCCAGCCGACCCTGTCCATGCGCCTGCGCAACCTTGAGGATGAACTGGACCTGATCCTGGTAACCCGCGGCCAGCGTTTCGAGGGTTTCACCGAGGCCGGCGAACGGGTGCTGGCCTGGGCCAAGACCCTGCTCGCGGCCCACGACGGGCTGTTCGCCGAAGCCGCCGCCTGCCGTGGGCAACTGGTGGGCAACCTGCGCCTGGGCCTGGTGCCCCTGAGCAGCTTCAATCCCATCAGCTACGTGCAGAAGCTGTCCGCACACTTTCCCGAACTCAAGTTCAGCCTGTCGTCCATGAGCTCCGATCGGATTATCGAAGACATCGGCAACAACCAGCTGGACCTGGGAGTCTGCTACCTGGATCACGTCAACCCCAACTACCTGGACTTCTTCAAGATCGGCCAGACACGGGTCGGCCTGCTCTACGACACTCGGCACTTTCACTTCGAAGGCAATCACATGAGCTGGGAAGAGGCCGCCAAGCTGCCGCTGGGCATGCTCAGCAGCGGCATGCATTATCGGAAATCCATCGACCTGAGTTTTCGCAGCCGCGGCCTCAACCCGCAGCCGATCCTGGAAAGCGATTCGACCCACCAATTGTTCCAGGCGATTCACCAGGGCTTCTGCTGCTCGATCATGCCGTTGGACAGCGGCCTGGATTCGCCCATCGAGCACCTGGCCTTCATCAACCTGCCGGATGCCAGCGTGCTCGCGCCCCTGGGCCTGGTGATGCGCAAGACCGAGCCGCGCTCGGTGATTGCCGAGCAGTGCTTTGCCCAAGCCAGGGCGCTGTTTGCGCCCACCAGCGACTAAGTGCCCACGGGCTTTTTTTCGCGCTGCCGCCCATCCATTGCCGGCAGCGCATTGAGTATGACGAGGTGAATTCATGGTGTGCCGGATCGAACCAGCGGATCAACAACCCGAGGCCAACGCGCCCGCACCCGCGCCGCAGCGCGTGACGTACCGGGAATACACCCCGGAGGGGCTCGTGTCCCAGGCGCCGCTGGCGGCCGAGATCGCCCTGGCCATCACCTATAACGGCCTGAGCCAGGCGGTGATGATGGTGTCCCCCGGCAACCTCGAGGATTTCATTCGCGGCTTCAGCATCACCAACGACATCGTCACTGACCTCGATGAAATCTACGATATCCGCCTCAGCCACTTTCCCCAGGCCTGCCAGGCCGACGTGGAGATTTCCAACCGGGCGTTCTGGGCGCTGAAGGACCATCGTCGGCAAATGACCGGCACCAGCGGCTGTGGCTTATGCGGAGTGGAAGCGCTGGAACAGGCACTGCCGCAACTGCAGGTTCTGCAGCCGGTGCCACTGCCGCCCGCCGAGCATTTGCAAGGCCTGCGCGATCGTATCGAACAGGCGCAGCACATGGCCCGCAGCAGCGGCGCACTGCACGCGGCGCTGTACTTCGACGAACAAGGTGAAGTGCGCCTGTGCCAGGAAGACATCGGTCGGCACAACGCCCTGGACAAGCTGATCGGTGCCCTGCTGCATGCCCGGATCGACAGTCGCCAAGGGTTCATCGTGGTCACCAGCCGCTGCAGCCTGGAGCTGATCCACAAGGCAGTGCGGGCCCAACTCGGGACCCTGGTGAGTCTCTCGGCCCCGACCGCACTGACCGTGCAATGGGCCAACAAGCACCGCCTGAACCTGATCCACGTGCCCCAGCGCAACGCCCCACGGATCTACAGCCCGGCGTAGCGACTGGGGCCCGAAAGCGTCGGCCGGCCGCTCACTGCAAGACACTGCGCCGGCGCTTCAGGGTCCAACCTTGCTGCATGCCGGCAGCGGCCAGCAGGATCGCGCCGACGCCGATCCATTGCAGCAGCCCGAGGCGATGACCAAAGGCCAGCCAGTCGACGAAAATCGCCGCAATCGGATAGATAAAGGACAGGGCTCCGGTCAGCGCTGTCGGCAACTTCTGGATCGCCCCGTACAGCAGCACATACATCACCCCGGTGTGGACGATGCCCAAGGTCAGCAAGCTGGCCCAGGCCGTGGCCTGCTGGGGCGGCGTGCCGAGATTGGCCCAGGGCGCCAGCAACAGCACGCCGGTGCAGACCTGGATCAGCGCGATCAGGTGCGGCGGCGTACCACTCAGGCGCTTGATCAACAGCGCGGCGAAGGCATAGAGCAGCGCCGCGCCCAGGGCCAGGGCAATGCCCAGCAGGTAGTCGCTGCCGGTTCCGGCCTGCTCGCCATGGGCGCTGACGATGGCCAGCATCCCGGCAAACGACAGGCACAACCAGAACAGTTTCTGCGCAGTGAGCTTCTCCCCCAGGAACACCGCCCCCAACGCCACCAGAATGAACGGCTGGACGTTGTACACCGCCGTGCCGATGGCAATCGACGCCCGGGAATAGGAGGCAAACAGCAGGACCCAGTTACCGACAATCGCCACTCCGCTGAGCACCGCCAGGATCAGCAAGCGCCTAGTCAGAATGTTCTTACGTAAAAAACCGAAAGCGCCGCAAATCAGCAGCAAGGTCCCAGCGCCGAACAGGCAGCGCCAGAACACCACGTCCAACACCGCCTGCCCGGACATCAGGACGAACCAGCCAATGGTTCCGGAAATCAGCATGGCGGCGGTCATTTCCAGCGATCCGCGACGGGTCAGTGCATCCATCATCAAGCTCCTCTGCAAGTGGGCAAATTATGCCCAGCGCCGCCCTGCCCTCACCAGTTCAAAACCTAGGCTAGAATCCAGCAAAGCCTTTTTTATCAAGGCAAAAATAATCATTCACCTAACGAGATTGCCATGCTTGATGCCATCGACCAGGCCCTGATCAACGCCCTGATGCAGGACTCCCGCCGCTCCCTCAAGGCGCTGGCGAAAATCAGCGGGCTGTCCGCTCCGAGCGTCGCCGAAAGACTGAAAAAACTGGAAGAACGCGGCGTGATCAGCGCTTATACCCTGGAAGTCGACACCAAGTTCCTCGGCTACCAATTACAGGCGATCGTCCGTATCCGTCCATTGCCGGGCAAATTGCAGGAGGTGGAACGGCAGATTCTGGCGATTGCCGAGTTCACCGAATGCGACAAGGTCACCGGCGACGACTGCTTCATCGCCCGCCTCCAGGTGCGCTCCATGGAACAGCTGGACACGCTGCTGGATCGCCTCAACCATTTCGCCGAAACCAACACCGCGATCATCAAGAAATCGCCAATCAAACGGCGCTTGCCACCCATGGAATGAAGACGGGTTCCAGGTCTCTCCCAGGGCCGAGAAAGAGCGCCAACAGACACCTGGAACACCGCTGAGATACCTGACCTAGACGCATTTTCTACAACTATCCTACAAACATCCCTACAATCTTTAAGGAAGTTTCCCAGCAAACATAAGACAATTCTTAAAGTTCGGCAGACGTCTTTTTGACGTCAACTTCAGTGATACCCTGCGAAACCTCTGACGAACCCACTAGCAAAATGCCGCTCCTCCGAAGGAAGCCTGCGTTTTGCTGTGCGCTTATGCCTGTCGAAAAGCCGAGTACCTTAAACCGATGTCGATCCGCGTCCAGATAGCCGATGACCATCCCCTGACTCTGATCGGGATTCAAACCCTGCTGGAGAACCACGCTGAGCTGCAGGTGGTCGCCCAAGCCCACAGTGTCCTGGCGTTGCTGGAGAACTTGCAGCGCCAGCCCTGCGACTTGCTGTTGACCGACCTGATGATGCCCGGTGGCGATCAGGTGGACGGGATCCGCCTGATCCGGCGCCTGCGTGTGCTGTATCCCGCACTGTCGATCGTGGTGATCACCATGCTCGACAACCCGGCACTGATCAGCAGCGTGCTCAAGCTCGGGATCCAGGGCCTGGTGAGCAAGCGCGGCCTGCTCAACGACCTGCCCAAGGCAATCGCGGCCACCTCGCGCGCGCCTTTTGTGTCAGCGTCGATCCAACACTTGCTCGATACCAGCACCGCCTTGCACGGCAAGCCCTTGATGCAGCCTGAACAATTGTCCGCCCGGGAGATCGAAGTCCTGCGCCTGTATGGCACCGGCATGAGCATCGGCGCCATTGCCCTGCACTTGTGCCGCAGCAAACAGACCATCAGCACGCAAAAAAGCAGCGCCATGCGCAAGCTTGGCCTGGACACCTCTGCCAGCCTGTTTCTGTACATCCAGGAACATGGCCTTTCCTGAGTCGCCGAGCGCGGCCGATCCCGGAGCTCCCCCCTTATGCCCCTGATTTCGCTTGCCTTCGTGCGCCGGAGGATGCAGCGCTTTTGCCTGCTGATCATCCCCCTGGCCTGCCTGGGTACCCTGACCCCCGTCTGCGCTGACGACAGTTTTGCAGCGACGACGGACAGCAACCTGCCGCTGAACACGTTACTGTCCATGCGCAACAGCCTGCCCCGCAAGACCCTCAAAGTCGCCCGCATCGTGCCCCCGGACCGACCTTTGGAAAGCGCCGGCAATCAGGTCCTGAAATCAATTTCCGACGAATACCTGAAGCTGATCGGCAAACAGTTGGACCTGCACTTTCAAACCGTCGAAGTGCCCTCGCCCCAGGCCGCAGTGGACGCCTTGCTGGAACACCGGGTCGACCTGCTGTCCCGGGCCACCGAGTTCGAGGAGGCCAACCCGAACCTGCGCCTGAGCCAACCCTATCTGCACAACCTGCCGATCATCGTCGGGCGGGTCAGCGATCAGAGCCTGCCCCCGGACCTGCAAGGCAAACAGCTCCTGGTGCTGGAAAACTACCTGCAACCGGAGCGAGTTCAACAGGCCTATCCCCTGGCCACGATACGCCTGGTGCGCACCACCGCGCTGGCCTTCGAACAACTGGCCCAGGGCGAGGCGGATGCCTTCATCGGCGACCAGTTTCGCGCCAACCTGTACCTCCAGGCACGTCCGGACCTGGCCCTGCACAACAAGTTTTCCGCACACCTGCCCAACACCGGCTTCGCCTTCGCCGTGCGCCGCGACGAGCCAACCCTGCTGGCCCTGCTCAACCATGCCCTGTACGGCGTTCCCGAGGCGCAGAAACTCAGGATCCAGCAGCACGCCAGCCATGGCCCCTTCCCCTTTTCCCCTACCGACGCATTCATGCTCAGCCCCCAGGAACTGGCCTGGCTGCGCAGCCATGGGCAAATCAACCTGCTAGCCGAAGAAGCCCCGCCGTACCTGTACCGCACCAGCGACGGCCAATGGGCGGGGCTGAGCATCGACCTGCTGCAAACCCTGGCCACCGCCTTTCGCCTGAAGCTCAACGTCCAGCAGAGCCTGTCCCGAAGCAACGACCTGGAACAGTTGACCCAGGGCAGCGCCGACCTGACGAGCCGGGCCCTGGGTGTCGTCACCGGCTCGCGCGGCGTGCGCTTCAGCCAGCCCTACGGCCCCCGCAACTGGACCTTCATCGTCCGCGCCGGCGACAGCTCGCCCAGCTCCCTGGAAGCCATGGAGGGCCGCAAGCTCTCGCTGTCACGTCATCACCCACTGTACGACCACCTGCGCATGCGCTACCCCAAGGTCCAGCTGATACTCACCGAGAACTTCCAGCAGTCCCTGGACCTGGTGCGGCAGCGGCAGGTCGATGCCACCCTGGACAGCCCCAGTGCCAGCGAGGTGCAACCCGGGCCGAGCCTGCAATACGGCCTGTCGGTCAAGGCCATGCCGACGCCCCATCAATTTGCCGCGGCCGCCGACTCCGCCGAGTTGCTGAGCATCATCGACAAGTTGCTGGACTCGCTGTCGCGCACCCCCCAAAGCGATATCCAGGTGATCGCCGAACACCCCCGGGACAACTTCTGGGAGTGGGCTGCCGACCAGGCCTGGCACGTCGGCGTGGTGGTCCTGGTGATCTTCGTCCTGTCGCTGATATGGAACTGGCGGCTGAAGATCCAGGTCAAGGAACGGATCTGCGCCCAGACCCGGCTGCAGGACAAGCTGGCGTTCCAGTTTTCCCTGCTCAATGGCCTGCCGACCCCACTGTATGTATGCGACCTGCATGGACGGCTGAGTACCTGCAATCGTGCCTACGAGGAGTTTTTCTGCACCTCCGAGGATCAGGTCCTGGGCTACCTGCCCACCGAGCAGAGCAACATGCCCGCAGACTTTGCCCTGGTCCTGCAGGAGGAGCACCAACAGTTGCTGCACAGCCACCGGCCGCGCTTTCTCGACACCAGCCTGTCCATCAAGGGTGAGCAACGCTATCTGTATCAATGGCTGGTGCCGTTCTACAGCGCCCGCGGGCTGTTGCAGGGATTGCTGGGAGGCTGGCTGGACATCTCCGAACGCAAGCACCTGGAGATCAAGCTGCGTGAAGCCAAGCAGGTGGCGCTCAAGGCCAGCGCCGCCAAGAGCGAATTCCTCGCCTCCATGAGCCATGAACTGCGCACGCCACTGAATGCCCTGGTGGGGTTGCTGGAGCTGGAAACCAGCGGCCGCAATGCGCCCTCGCACAACCTGCGGGTGGCCCAGCAATCGGCAACGTCGATGATCGACCTGATCGGCAACATCCTCGACCTGGACAAGATCGAGAGCGGCCTGATGCAACTGGCCCCCCACCCCACCGCCCTGGAGCCGTTGCTGACCAACAGCCTTGGCCTGTTCGCCGCCCAGGCCCGGGAGAAGAACCTGCAACTGCACTTCGACTACCAGGCCGACAGCCAGCGCCTGTACTGGGTCGACTCCCTGCGCCTGCAGCAGATCTTCCACAACCTGATCAGCAACGCACTGAAATTCACCGACCGTGGCCGCATCCAGGCGCGGATCACGGAAACCGCATTGCGTGAAGGCGTCAGCCTGCTGACCCTGAGCGTCTGCGACACCGGCATCGGTATTCCTCAGGCCTTGCAGCCACTGATCTTCGAGCCCTATCGCCAGGCCAGCGCGCGCACCGCCCACCTGTACGGCGGCTCGGGCCTGGGCTTGAGTATCTGCAGCCAGCTGAGCCAGTTGATGGACGGCCATATCTGGCTGGAAAGCGAATCTGGCCAGGGCTGCTGTGTGCATGTCGAGCTGCCCCTGAGCTGGCAGTTACCCCTCGCACCGTCCCCCGAACCCCTGGCAGCGGAACAGCAGGCAGCCAAGGCGTTGCGGGTATTGGTGGTGGATGACGTGTCCACCAACGGCCTGGTGCTGACGCTGCAACTGGCTCGCCTGGGCCACCAGGCAGAGCACGTGTGCAGCGGTGAACAGGCCTTGTTGAGCCTCAGTGAAAAGCCCTATGACGTGCTGATCAGTGATTGCAACATGCCGGAGATGGACGGCTATGCGCTGACCCGTGCGGTACGCGAGGACGAGCAGCGCCGAGGCATGCCCCCGCGCCTGATCATCGGCTACACCGCCAGTGCCCTGAGCAACGAGGCCACCCAGTGCTCCAATGCCGGGATGAACGACCTGATGATCAAGCCGGTGACCCTGGCGCGCCTGCAGGAAGTCATCAGCAACCACAGTTCGATTGAAGAGGAACAGATGTTCGACCGCTCGTTCAACCTCGATCACCTGGACGAGGTGGGCCGCAACAGTTCGATCCTGCGGCGGCGCATCCTGCTGGAGTTGATCAAGAACCTGCAGCAGGAAATCCAGCAACTGCGCGACACCGACCTGGCCGGCGTGCCGCAGAGCATCGGCGACCTGAGTCATCGCCTGACCGGGGTTGCCTGCTTGATCGACGCCAGTGAAATGGCGGCTGCCTGCCACGCGCTGAGGCAGGTCAACCTGCAGCAGCCGCACGCCATCCGCCACTGCCAGGCGCAACTGCTCAAGACCCTGGAGCGGATCTTCGAGCAGGCCAAGACCGATCTGGCGGCCTTGCGCCAGCCACTCAAGCCCTGGTCTCGAGGCATCGCCCGCGCGCCCCTGGTTCACTCTCGTACTGGTCCGATGTAAACCGCGACCCACTCTTCCTACTCTGGCGCCTGCTTTCGGGGGGCGCCAGACAAGGATGCCAGACTCAACTTGAGCAGCTACATCCCTCCCCACGATCGCCTGTTGAATCCAATAATGTCCAACTAAGGATCAATCGATGATCACGCTGCACCCAGCCCGTTCACTGCTCAAACTTCCCCTGGTGATGGCCATCGGCATGGCCGCTCTCGCGTCACAACACGCCAGCGCCCACGGCTACATCGAAAGCCCGAAATCCCGCGCATTCATGTGCGCCGGCAGCGGTGGCGGCAAAAACGCCAATTGCGGGCCTGTTGCCTATGAACCGCAAAGCGTCGAGTACTTCGGCTCCCCGGGTGGCGGCCGCGAGCACTTCCCGAGCAACTCACAAGCCTGCACCGGTGACTTCCGGGTCTGCGGGCCGGCCAACGGCACCATTGCCGCCGGCGGCATGAAGGGCTTCGCCCAGCTCAACGAACAGTCTTCGTCGCGCTGGACCAAGAACACCATCAAGCCGGGTCCGAACACCTTCACCTGGAAATACACCGCCGGACACGCGACCCGCTACTGGCAGTTCTATATCACCAAGAAAGACTGGAACCCGAACCAGCCGCTGACCCGCGACTCCTTCGAAATGACCCCGCTGCTGGACGAGCCATGGCCGAGCCACAGCATGCCGGTAAAAGGCGGCGGTACCACCCAGCACACGGTGAACATCCCGGCCGACCGCAGTGGTTATCACGTGGTGCTGGCGACCTGGAAAGTCCACGACAACTCCAACACCTTCTACTCGGTGGTGGACCTGAACATCGACAATGCCAACGCCGTGCCCTCGCAATGGAATGACATCGGCGCCGTCCAGCCCGAGGCATTGAAAGTCGGCGACAAGGTCATGACCCGGGTGTTCACCAACACCGAGCAGAGCGCCAAGCAGGTGCTGCTGAACATCGACTCGGCGGAACTGGCCAACGAAAACATCTGGCCGTTCGAGCTGGCGAAGAAGGTCAACGCGGCGAAGCTGGGCTACCAGATGGGCCTGCTGGACGACAAAGACCAGATCGTGCCCAACCGTGGCAAGAACAACATCTTCGTCAAGAAAGGCAGCGATATCAGTAACGTGATCATTGCCAAGGAACTGGCCGGCAAACCGAGTGAACTCAACGTCACCGGCATGCAGCCCACCTACACCGCGAAAAACGGCCAGGTCGACCTGCACTTCAACGCCATCATCCTGGCCAGCGACCCGCAAGACGAGTACATGGTCTACGCCAAGGTATTCGATGCCGCGCAAAAGACCCTCGCCTATGAGCACGCGCCGATTGGCAACCTGGCACCGCACTTCTCGATCTCGCTGAAAGACCTCAAGGCCGGCAAGTACGACCTGGTGGTGGTGTCCAGCTCGAAGAAAGGCCAGCTGATGCAGCAGACGTCCAGCTTCACCGTGAAGGCCGAGGAAAACACCGGCGGCGGCAATCAGCCGGGCGAAGGTGGCGACAAGCCGGTTGAAGGCAGCAAGTACGACCACGTCTTCCCTCAAGGCCTGAGTGCCTACAAGGCGGGCACCCTGGTGCTGCAGCCCAAGGACGGCAAGACCTACAAGTGCAAGCCGCTGCCGTACGCCGGCTACTGCGTGCAGTGGAAAACCGGCGCAACCCAGTACGAGCCGGGGACCGGCAGCCACTGGACCATGGCCTGGGATCGTCAATAACAATTAGCACCACGGCTTGACTCCTTGAGCGTGGCACGCAAGTGCCACGCTTTTTTTTGCCCGGGCAAACCACCCGTGCCGGCGCAATCGTCCAGGGCCACCTCCGTGATCGAGGGACGATTGCCGTGTAACGGCCTGAAACATCTACCGCTCCAGACTCGTACTCGTCCCATGGGACCGCTCTGGCCTGCAACGTAGCCTGTGATGGTTCTCGGGGAAGCGTGGGCAAGGGCGCCAGCCTTGTACACAGGCCCCAGTCGCAGTCCCGGGAGCTTTTGTATCTTTTTAAATTGCTTAAGGCTTTTTCAATGATCAACACCACCCAAGCCCGTTCGTTCCTCAAACTACCTCTGGTCCTGGCCATGAGCGTTGCCGGTCTTGCTGCCCAACAGGCCAGCGCCCACGGTTACATCGAAAGCCCAAAATCCCGTGCTTACATGTGCAACGCCGCCGGCGGCGGCTTGAACGGCAACTGCGGCCCCGTCCAGTACGAGCCACAAAGCACCGAGTACATCGGCGTTCCTGGCCGCAATGACCTCGAACACTTCCCAAGCAACGCCCAAGCCTGTACCGGCGACTTCAAGATCTGCGGTCCGGCCGACGGCACCATCGCCGCCGGCGGCCTGGTGCGTTTCTCCCAGATCAACGAACAGAGCGCCACTCGCTGGGCCAAGAACACCGTCAAGCCAGGCCCACAAAACTTCACCTGGTTCTACAAGGCCGGGCACGCGACTCGCTACTGGCAGTTCTACATCACCAAGAAAGACTGGAACCCGAACCAGCCGCTGACCCGCGACTCCTTCGAAATGACCCCGCTGCTCAACCAGCCATGGCCTCAGGGTACCGTCCCGGCGCCTGCCGAGGGCCGCACCCATCACAACGTGAATATCCCGGCTGACCGCAGCGGTTACCACGTGCTGCTGGCGACCTGGAAAGTCAACGACACCGATGCCACGTTCTACAGCGTGGTCGACCTGAACATCGACAACGGCGCGATCATTCCGTCTGACTGGACCACTGTCGGCGCCGTGCAGCCAGAGCCCCTGAGCATCGGCGACAAGGTCAAGACCCGGGTGTTCGACGCCCAGGGTGAGCTGAAGGCCAAGCAAGTGGTCCTGGAAATCACCTCCGCAAGCCAGGCCCAGGCCAACAACTGGCCGCAAGAGCTGGCGAAGAAGGTCAACGCTGCCAAGCAGGGCTACCAGATGGGTATCCTCAACGACAAGAATGAAGTCGTGCCGAACTACGGCAAGAACGACATCCTGGTCAAGAAGGGCAGCGACATCGTCAATGTGATGATCGACAAAGAACAGATCGCCAAGCCGGGCGAGCTGTCGATCACCGGCATGCAGCCTGAGTACACCCTCAAGGACGGCAAGGCCGACCTGCACTTCAACGCCATTGCCAAGGGCGGCGACTACACCATCGCTGCCACGGTGTACAACGCCAAGGGCGAAAGCGTGGCGCACCAGCAAGCGCCGGCCGGCAACACCCCGCACTTCTCCATGCCGCTTGTTGACCAGAGTGCTGGCAAGTACGACCTGACCGTGGTTGCCACTTCGAAGAAAGGCGAACTGCTGCAGCAGGGCACAAGCTTCCTGCTCAAGGCCGAAGACACCGGTGGTGGCGAAGGCAAGTACGACTACGTGTTCCCCAACGGCCTGAAGGACTACAAGGCCGGCACCGTCGTGCTGCAACCCAAGACCGGCAAAACCTACGAGTGCAAGCCCAATCCTTACAGCGGTTGGTGCACCCAGTGGACCAGCGCCAACAACGCCTATGAGCCCGGTGTAGGTTGGGCTTGGGGCAACGCCTGGATCGCCAAGTAAGTCTCGACCTCGTCAACCCGAACATGGCGCTCCGGCGCCATGTTCCTTTTGCCGGAACAGCCCCCCATGAGTTCAATCACCTACTCGAAGCTTCAGGTACTGCTGCACTGGACCTTCGCTGCCATCATTCTTTGGGCCACGGTCACAGGCTTTGGCAACGCCATGTTCACTCTGCCCACAGCCATCGCCGACGGCCTCAACTTCATCAACGTGTCGTTGACCTCCTTGCTGATCCCGCTGTTCGGCCTGCGAATTCTCTGTGCCCTGGATCATCACCAGCCGGCACCCACCCAGCGTGTTCTGGGCCTGCTGGCCAAGGCCGGCCACTTGGCGCTCTACGTCATGACCGGCCTGGTGCTGTTCACTGGCGTGCTGATGATGGAGCGCCCGATCAATGTCTTCGGCCTCATGCACCTGCCGCAACCACTGCAGGAGCCACTGCTCACCACGTTCTTCAATACCGTGCACAAATACGCCTGTGTCGCCCTGGCACTGCTGGTGGTCGGGCACGTGGCCGCGGTGGCGGTGCATCACTGGTGCGGTGAAAAACTCCTGCGCCGAATGTCCTTATGAACGCCCTGCGCTTGTGCCCACGCGTCGCCCTGCGGGTCGGCGTGTGGTGGTTGTTGCTCGGCTGGCTCGGCTGGCTCGGCCACGACAGCTGGCGCTGGCTGCAGAGCCTGGACCAGCACGGCAATGCGCCGCCGCCCGAAGCGGCGGCGTCCCCGCGTCTGCCGCCAGATGCTGCGGCCATTGCCCAGCTGTTCGGAGTGCTGCCCCAGGAAGCCGCCGGCAACCAGCCACGGGTGCCGCTGACGCTGTTGGCGAGCCTGGTGGAAAGCCGCCCGGAACTGTCCCGGGCGCTGATCGAGTCCCCTGAAGGCAGCCGTTTCTATCGCATCGGCGAGGCGCTTCCCGGAGGCGGCAGCCTGCGTGAGATCAGCACCGACCAGGTGCACGTACAACGTTTTGGCGAGGACCAGGCCCTGTCCCTGACCCGCCACACCACTCCCCTGCTGATCCCGTTGCCCGCACCCCGCGACCTGCCATCCAGCACCGCGGGGCGGGGCGACCACGACAGCCTTGTCCAACCCTCTTTGTGACCCCCCAAAACATCATGAAACGAGCTTTTATCGCAGGTTCCCTGCTCGCCCTTGGCACTTTGATCGGTCCTGTCCACGCTGCTGAAAAGAGCGTTCACGAACAACAGTGGACCTTGAACATGAAGGACGCCGAACTGCGCGACCTGGTCAACGAGGTCGGGCAAATCACCGGCAAGACGATGATTCTCGACCCACGCCTGAGCGGCAAGGTGACGGTGCAATCGAGCACGGCGATGAATCAGAAAGGCATCTACTCGCTGTTTCTCACCGCCTTGCGCAGCCAGGGTTATGTGGCCATGGACCAGGGCGACCGGGTGCTGATCCTGCCGGTGGCCGAAGCCAAGACCAAGGCTTATGTCCAGCCCAGTGGGGCCAGCGAAGAGTTCATCACCGAAGTCATCGAACTGCACAACAGTAATGCCAGCGAGGTGGCTGCTGCGGTACGTCCGCTGGTGGCCGTGGACGCCTACATGGCACCGTCCACCACCTCCAGCGCACTGATCGTTTCCGACAGCGCCAACAACGTGGCGCGGGTGCGCCAGGTGGTGCAGGAACTGGATAACGCCGGCAGCCGCCAGTTCAACATCCTCCAGCTCAAGCATGCCTGGGCCGGCGATGTAGCCAAGACCCTGACCGACACCCTGACCGACAGCAACGGCGCCCAGACCAGCGCCAAGGCCATCGGCGACGCCCGCAGCAACCGCCTGATCCTGGTGGGTCCGGCGCCGATTCGCCAGCAAATGCAACGCCTGGCCCAGAGCCTCGACGTGCCCAACAATGCCGGCGAGAACGCCAGGGTGCGGCGCATCAACCATGGCGACGCGAAGAAGCTCGAAGAGCTGTTGAGCGGCATCGGCAAGCGCATGGAGTCCGGCGGTCGCGGGGAAGGACAGAAACAGGACAACCCGGTGCTGGTGAGTGCCGATGAAAGCCAGAACGCCCTGGTACTGATGGCCTCGCCGGCGCAACTGGCGACCTTCGAAAGCATCATCGACGAGCTCGACCAGCCCCGTGCCCAGGTGTTGGTGGAAGCGGCCATCGTCGAAGTCAGCGGCGACATCAACCAGGCCCTCGGTGTGCAGTGGGCCGGCGCCCGGGGCAACTGGGCCGGTGCGAGCAACTTCAACAGTGCCGGCATGGCCATCGGCACCCTCCTGGGCAACCTGCAAGGCGACAAGAGCCCAACCCTGCCGGACGGCGCCATCATCGGCATCGGCAGCAGCAACTTCGGCGCGCTGATCACGGCCTTGTCCAGCGATTCCAACAACAACCTGTTGTCGACCCCGAGCCTGTTGACCCTGGACAACGAGCAAGCGGAGATCCTGGTAGGCCAGAACGTGCCGTTCCAGACCGGCTCCTATACCACCGACACCGCGGGCGCCAGCAACCCCTTCACCACCGTGGAGCGCAAGGACGTGGGGATCACCCTGAAGGTCACCCCGCACATCAACGAAGGCAACTTCCTGCGGCTCAAGGTCGAACAGGAAAGCTCGGAGCTGGCCGCCGCGCCACCGGGTATCAGCACCAGCGACGTGATCACCAACAAGCGCTCGGTGAAAAGCACCATCCTCGCCAACGATGGGCAGATCATCGTCCTCGGCGGGCTGATCAAGGACAACGTCAAGGTCCAGGTGAGCAAGGTGCCGCTGCTGGGGGATATTCCCTGGCTCGGCAAGCTGTTCAGCAGCAGCAAGGAGGTCAACGAGAAGACCAACCTGATGGTGTTCCTGCGCCCGACCCTGCTGCGCAACACCGCCAATGCCGACAAGCTCAGCACCCAGAAATACAACAACCTGCGCTCCCTGGGCGGCAAGACCCCGGGCCAGTTGCCGGCCAACCCCCATCAGCTGTTCGATGCCACCCGTGACGGCGACCAGGGGCTGATCGACATGCGCACCAACGAGGCCAGGCAGCAGCCATGATCACGCCGATCGACAGCCCGCGCCTGGCCTTTGCCTATGCCCGGCGCCACGGCGTGGTCCTCGAGCACCAGGCCGAGGGCGCCGTACTCTATTGCCGGAGCAATACGCCCTGGTCGGTGATCGCCGAAGTCCGGCGCTTCAACGGCGCGCCCCTGCGCAGCGAGATCCTCGATGAGCCGGCCTTTGCCCTGCGCCTGGCCGCCCACTACCGCGACGGCCAGAACGGTGCCAAGCAGGTCGCCGATGGCCTGGGCGAGCAGTTCGACGAAGAGTTCGACCTCTCCAGCCTGGCCGCTCAGTTGCCGAAAACCACGGACCTGATGGAGCAGGAAGACGACGCGCCGATCATCCGCCTGATCAACGCGATCCTCAGCGAGGCGGTCAAGAGCAAGGCCTCCGACGTGCACCTGGAGGCCTTCGAGGAACACCTTTCGGTGCGCCTGCGGGTCGACGGCCTGCTGCGCGAAGTGCTGCGCCCACGACGTGAACTGGCCACCCTGCTGGTGTCGCGGATCAAGGTCATGGCCAAGCTCGACATCGCCGAAAAACGCATTCCCCAGGACGGTCGCATTGCCTTGCGCATTGCCGGGCATGAAGTGGACGTGCGCGTTTCGACCTTGCCTTCGAGCCATGGCGAGCGGGTGGTGATGCGCCTGCTGGACAAACAGGCCGGACGCCTGGACCTGGGCCACCTGGGGATGAACCCCGAGGTGCGCCAGCGCCTGGAAGGCGCCCTGCACAAACCCCACGGCATCCTCCTGGTCACCGGCCCCACCGGCTCCGGCAAGACCACCACGCTGTACGCCGGGCTGGCCAGCCTCAACAGCCTGGAGCGCAACATCCTGACCATCGAGGACCCGGTGGAATACCACCTCACCGGGATCGGCCAGACCCAGGTCAACACCAAGGTCGACATGACCTTCGCTCGCGGCCTGCGGGCGATCCTGCGCCAGGACCCGGATGTGGTGATGGTGGGCGAGATCCGTGACCGCGAGACCGCGGAAATTGCCGTCCAGGCCTCTCTCACCGGGCACCTGGTGCTCTCGACCCTGCACACCAACAGCGCCATCGGCGCGGTGACCCGGCTGGTGGACATGGGCATCGAGCCCTTCCTGCTCTGCACCTCCCTGCTTGGCGTGCTGGCCCAACGCCTGGTGCGCCTGTTGTGCCCCGAGTGCAAGCAACCCCAGCACGCCGATCACACTGCCTGCGAGCGCCTGGGCTTGAACCCCGACGCCGCGCCGCAGTTGCACCGCGCGGTGGGTTGCCCGAGCTGCCAGCAGTCAGGCTATCGCGGCCGCCGGGGGATCTACGAACTGGTGCTGTTCGACGACACCCTGCGCCAACTGGTGCATACCGGTGCCGGTGAACAGCAACTGCTGAGCCACGCCCGGCAACACAGCCCGAGCCTGTTCGACGATGGCCAGGCCATGGTGCTGCAGGGGCTCACCAGCCTTGAAGAATTGTTGCGGGTTACCCAGAGGGACTGAACATGGCTGCCTACGAATACCTGGCCATGTGCGCCGCCGGGAAGAAATCCAGCGGCGTGCTGGAAGCCGACAGCCCGCGCCAGGCCCGGCAGATGCTGCGGGAGCGGCAACTGATCGCCCTGAAAGTCACCGCGACCCAGGGCAAGCGCAGCACCGGCGCGGGCACCACCAAGGTCGCCGGCGGCGGCCTGAGCAGCGCCGAACTGGCCCTGCTGACGCGCCAGTTGGCGACCCTGGTGCAAGCCTCGCTACCGCTGGAGGAAGTGCTCGCGGCAGTGGCCGCGCAGTGCGAAAAGCAGCGCCTGAAAAGCATGCTGCTGGCGGTGCGGGCCCGGGTCCTGGAAGGCTACAGCCTGGCGGTGGCCCTGGGCGGCTACCCCAAGGCGTTCCCCGATCTGTACCGGGCCACAGTGGCTGCCGGCGAACGCTCCGGGCACCTGGACCAGGTGCTGATGAACCTGGCCGACTACACCGAAGCCAGCCAGGCGGCGCGCCAGCAGATCCAGCTGGCCATGCTCTACCCGAGCATCCTCATGGTGGCGGCCATCAGCATCGTCGGTTTTCTCCTGGGTTTTGTGGTGCCGGATGTGATCAAGGTATTTATCGACAGTGGCCAGCAACTGCCGCTGCTGACCCGTGGCCTGATCGCCACCAGTGGCGTGCTGCGCGACTACGGCCTGCTGCTGCTGATTCTGATCGGTGCCGGGATCACCGCCGCCCGGGTCGCCTTGCGCCAACCGGCCAACCGTGAACGCTGGCACGCCCTGGTGCTGAACCTGCCGTTGATCGGCGGCCTGGTACGCGCCAGCAATTGCACGCGTTTCGTCAGCACCCTGGCGATTCTCGGGCGCAGCGGCGTGCCATTGCTGGACGCGCTGGAGATCGCCAGCGAAGTGGTGGCCAACCAAAAAATTCGTACGGGTCTGAAAGACATCGTCCGAGGTGTGCGCGAAGGTATCAGCCTGACCCGAGCGCTTGAGCTCAACGGCAGTTTCCCTCCGATGATGCTGTACATGATCGCCAGCGGTGAACGCTCAGGCGAGCTGGACAGCATGCTCGAACGCGCCTCCCTGCAGCAGGAACAGCAACTGGCCAACCGCATCGCCCTGCTGGTGGGCCTGTTCGAGCCGGCGATGCTGGTGTTCATGGGCGCCTCGGTGCTGGTCATCGTGCTGGCGATCCTCATGCCGATCCTCAGCCTGAACCAATTGATTACTTGAATGTGGAATCCCCCGACGTGCACACAGCGAAGAAACAACGCGGTTTTACCCTGATCGAAATCATGGTGGTGGTGGTCATCCTCGGCGTACTCGCCGCCCTGGTGGTTCCGCAGATCATGAGTCGCCCCGACCAGGCCAAGGCCTCGGCCGCGCAAACCGATATCAAGGCCATCGCCATGGCGCTGGACATCTACCGGCTCGACAACCACCAGTACCCCAGCAGCCAGCAAGGCCTGCAAGCCCTGGTGAGCAAGCCCAGCGGCAACCCGCCAGCGCGCAACTGGAACCCCGACGGCTACCTCAAGCGCTTGCCGATCGATCCGTGGGGCACCGGTTACCAGTACCGGTTCCCGGGTACCCGGGGCGGTGCCTACGACCTGTTTTCGTTCGGCGCCGACGGCAAGATCGGTGGCGAAGGCCTGAACGCCGAGATCGGCAACTGGGACCGCTGAGGGGTGCAACGACGTCAAGCCCGGGGCTTCACCCTGCTGGAGTTGTTGGTGGTGATTCTGCTGATCGCCCTGACTGCCGGCCTGGTGGGCCTGGTCAACCCTGACTCGGGACCGCGCCAGGCACGCCAGGAAGCCCAGCGCCTGCAGGACCTGTTGCAGCTGTTGCGCCAGGAAGCGGTGCTCGGCTATCAGGACTACGGCCTGCGCATCGAACCTGACGGCTACTCGGTGTTGCAACTCGATGCCCGGGGACGCTGGGTCCCGGCTACGGATTTTCGGTCGCAGCCGTTGCCGCCAAAGCTGCGCCTGCGCCTGGAAGTGCCCGAGGCCGGCCCGACCCTGGGCGCCAGCAGCACCCGTAACGGCCTGCCGCAATTGCTGGTGCTCTCCAGTGATGAAACCAGCGCCTACACCTTGTCGATCGAGTACCGCAACCAGGCACTGCTGAGCCTTTCCAGCGACGGAATACAGGATGCACAACTTGAAACCCAGGACTGACCAGGGC
Source organism: Pseudomonas sp. Fl5BN2 (assembly GCF_009908205.1). Taxonomy (NCBI): domain Bacteria; kingdom Pseudomonadati; phylum Pseudomonadota; class Gammaproteobacteria; order Pseudomonadales; family Pseudomonadaceae; genus Pseudomonas; species Pseudomonas sp. Fl5BN2. Next base: position 191,769 of record NZ_JAAARL010000014.1, read on the forward strand.
TTCACCCTGCTGGAAGTGATGGTCGCCCTGGCGATTTTTGCCACCTTGTCGATTGCCCTGTTCAGCGCGGTGCAGCATGTCGCGGTGAACAGCGCCAACCTCACCGAACGTACCCTGGCGTTGTGGATCGCCGACAACCGAATGAATGAACTGCGCGCCGGGATGCAGGAGCCACCCGCACGCCATGCCGAAGAACGCATCGAATTCGGCGGCCGCAGTTGGTGGTTGTTCAGCGACGTCGAGACGGCGGCCGACACTCACCTGCTGAAGGTCCAGCTGCGGGTGTCCGCCGAATCCAATCCGCAGCAGGCCCGTCAATACAGCCGCGCGCAGCTGCTCGGTTACCTTGAGGCCCGGCCATGACGCAGCGTGGTTTTACCCTGCTGGAAGTGGTGGTGGCCATTGCCATCTTCAGCCTGCTGGGGCTGGCCACCTATCAGTTTCTCGACCGAGTCATGCGCAGCGACCAGCGCATTGGCCAGCACGAGCAGCAACTGCGGGCCTTGCAACGGGCCATCAGTGTGCTGGAGCGCGACCTGGTCCAGGCGCGGCGCCAGCCGCTACTGGACGACCCCAGCCATAGCCAGGCACTGATCAGCCAGCCCGACGGTATCAGCCTGGTCCGCGGCGGTTGGAGCAACCCCCTGGAATACCCCCGCAGCAATCTGCTGCAGGCCAGCCATCGCTGGCAGGACGGCGTCTGGCTACGGGAAAACCGCGCCCTGTCACAGCCCCTGGCGGCGACCGATGAGGCGCAGCGCGCGCCCGGCCCGACTGGCCAGCAACAGCAACTGCTGACGGGGGTGCAACTGACTCGGCTGCGCTTTATCGACGGTCTCGGCCAGGCCCATGAGCATTGGCCAGTGGGCACTGAGAGCCTGAGCCTGCCGGCGGCGCTGGAGATCGAACTGGACGCCCCGGGTTACCCGCAGATCCGCCGGGTGATCCTGCTGCCCGGCGGCCTCGACAGTGACGCGGAGCCGGGCAATGACTGACCGCCGCCGACAACGGGGCATGGCCCTGCTCAGTGTGCTGCTGATCACCGCCCTGGTGACCCTGATGGTCAGCAACATGCTCGCCCGCCAGCGGCTCAGCCTGCACAGCAGCCGCAACCTGGTGCAACAGCAGCAACTCTGGCAGCTGGCCTTGAGCGGTGAAAGCTGGGCCCGCCAGCAACTGCTGGAAGACGCCCGTAGCGAAGGCGGCCTGCGAGTGACTCACCTGGGCCAGCGTTGGGCGCAACCGACGCCGGTACTGGAGGTCGACGGTGGGCGTATCCACATCCAGCTGGAGGACCTCAGTGCCCGCCTCAACCTCAACAGCCTGCGCCAGGGCAACAGCCTCAACCTGCGCGCCCGCTACCAACGCCTGCTGGCCCAACAAGGGATCAAGGCCCATGACCCGGCGCTGCTGATCGGCCAGAGCAACCGCGACGGCGTGCCGCTGCCCTTGGGCGATCTCAGTGAACTGCGCCAGTTGCCCCAGGTGGACAGCCAGGTCCTGCAGCAACTCGCGCCCTGGGTGGACGCCTTCGACAACAGCACGATCAACGTCAACACCACCCGCGCCGAGATCCTGGCCAGTATCGAAGGCATCGACCTGCCCACCGCCCGCAACCTGGCCAGCGCACGCCCGGCCAAGGGCTATCCCGACGTGGCGGCCTTTCTCTCCAACCCGATGCTCCAGGGCCGGGACATCAGCCCTCAGGGACTGGGGGTCGGCAGCCGGCTGTTTCGCGCCACCGTCGACGTCGAACAGGGCCAGCGACGGCTGCGACTGGTCAGCGATCTACGGCTGATGGATACCAAGAAAGTCCGGGTACAGCAGCGCACGCTGCTGCCCAGCCCTCCCCCTGATCAACCGAAAAACGAGTAACCCGACATGAGCCAGTGGCTTTACCTTTCCCCCCACGCCACCGGTGCGATGCCCTGGCGCTGCTTCTGGTGGCGGGCTGACGGCCCCCTGCAGCAGGGCGATCTGCAGCAGGCCGCGGCGGACCTGGGGCAGCAGCCACTGATTCTGCTGCTGCCCATGGAAATGGCCAGCCACCATCAGGTCAGCGTGCCTGCCCGTAGCGGTCGCTGGCTGCGCCAGGCGTTGCACAGTGCCCTGGAAGAACAGTTGATCGATGAACTGGACAGCCTGCACTTGGCCCATGGGCCGCTCAAGGACAAGCGCCATTGCCCGGTGCTGGCGCTCAATCGCGAGCGCCTGGGCCACTGCCTGCACCAACTGGAGGCGCTGGGCCTGCAGCCCATGCGCATTCATGTCGACGCCGACTGCCTGCCCCTGGATCAGTCCCGGGCCCTGGCCTGGGACGGTCGCTGGCTGCTGGGGGGCGCGGCGCCCATGCGCCTGGCCCTGGCGCCCGATGAGCTGGCAGGCCTGCGGCCCTTGCTGCCCGCGGACCTGCACTGGCAAGGGCCGCAGCCTCCGGCGCTGGAGGGGCTTGACCCGCAGCACTGGCAGGTTGATGAACGCCCCTGGGACTGCCTGAGCCTGGGCTCGCAGCAGGCCATCGACCTGCGCCAGGGCGAGTTCCTGCGCCGGCCCCGACAAGCCGCGCCCTGGCGCCTGGCGCTGCTGGGGCTACTGCTGGTCGCAGCCGCGCAACTGCTGCAGAGCAGCGGCCAGCGCTGGTACCTGGAGCACCAGAGCGACCAGCTCCAGGCCCAAAGCCTGGCCCTCTGGCAGCAGCGTTTCGCCGATGAAGGCCCGGTGACCGACCTGGCGACGCAGATTCGCGCCAAGCAACGCCAAGAGGTAGAGGAAAGCCCCGGCAGCGCCGACAAACTGTCGCGCCTGGCGGAACAATGGAGCGCCAGCCACGGCGCATTGGTCCTGGTCCAGCGTATCGACTACCAAGCTGGTGAAGGCTGGAGCCTGCAAATCAGCGCACCAGCCTTTGCCGACCTTCAACAACTGCGCGAAGGCCTGATTGCCCAGGGCCTGGACGCCAGCACCGACTCCTCCGTACGCGATGCCCAAGGGGTGAGCGCGCGGTTGCAGATCAAGGAGTGAGGCGTGAACCCGTCCGTAGTAAAAAAGTCGCCCCTGGCCGCCCTGCTGCGCCCATCCCAAATCCACTGGCAGCGCCTGGCCAAACGCGAGCAACGGGCCCTGCAGGGTCTCGCTGTGTTCACCCTGCTGACCACCTTCTATCTACTGCTCTGGCAACCGCAGCAACAGGCCCTAAGGGATGCCGAGCAAGGCTTTATCGAGGCAACGCATTTGCACCAACAACTCCAACAACTGCCCGCCGCCAGTGCCTTCAATCCGCTGCCGGCGATTTCCGCCGACGCCCTGCCCGGGTTGCTGGCCCGCTCCACCAGCCAGGCCGGCCTCAACCTGGAACGCATGGACCACGAAGCCCCGGGCCGGATCAGCGTGGCCCTGGAAGGACCACTGGGGAGCCTGATCGGTTGGGTCGATCAACTGGAACAGAAGCAGGTGGACGTGCTGTCGTTTTCCATCGAGGTCAACAAGGATGCCCTGGCCACCGCGCGGCTGCAGGTGCAGACCCGCTGAAACCTTGACCGCAGCTTGAAACCTGGACAACAAAAAGCCCGCCGAAGCGGGCTTTTTCTGGCTCAGCGCCAGGGATCAGTCATCGCGACCCAAGATCCCGAACAGCTGCAACAGGCTGACGAACAGGTTGTAGATCGATACATACAGGCTGATGGTAGCCATGATGTAGTTACGCTCGCCACCGTGGATGATAGCGCTGGTCTGGAACAGGATGCACACCGAGGAGAACAGCACGAAACCGGCGCTGATCGCCAACTGCAGGCCGCTGATCTGGAAGAAGAAGCTGGCCAGCACTGCGCCCATCAGGACGAAGAAACCGGCGGTGATGAAACCACCGAGGAAGCTCATGTCCTTGCGGGTGATCAGCACGTAGGCCGACAGGCCGCCAAACACCAGCGCGGTCATGGCGAATGCCGAGCTGACCACTTCAGCGCCGCCCTGCATGCCCAGATAACGGTTGAGAATCGGGCCGAGCAGAAAGCCCATGAAGCCGGTCAGGGCGAATGCCGAGACCAGGCCCCAGGCCGAATCACGGAGCTTGTTGGTGAGGAAGAACAGACCGTAGAAGCCGATCAGCACCACGAAGATGTTCGGATAACCGACGCGCATCTGCTGCGCCACATAGGCCATCACACCGCTGAACGCGAGGGTCAGGGCCAGCAAACCATAAGTGTTGCGCAGGACGCGGCTAACCTCTAGCTGCTCGGCCTGCACGCCGTTGTTAACTGCGTAATCCTGTTCGCGCATGGCGACACTCCTGTTGGGGGAAACATTTAGTGGCATGGATGATAACAGAGGCTCTGTAACTCGCGACGCAGAGAGTTTGACAGTGTGTTTCATTCGGGTATTATGGCGCCCGCAACACGATCTGGAGGTGTGGCCGAGTGGTTTAAGGCAGCGGTCTTGAAAACCGCCGACTGTAACAGGTCCTAGAGTTCGAATCTCTACGCCTCCGCCAAATCTCAACGAGAAAGCCCTGATTTTTCAGGGCTTTTTTGTGTCTGGGGTATTTTTCAGGAAGCACTCCACAAACGTCGTTACAAAACTATTTAGCAACCGTTATAAAACTTCCCTCCTTCGGCGCCCTGCCGACCGCGCACCAACCATCCCCCTCAGTTCGTCGGCACAAATCGCGCCATGATCAAGCCCCGATTACTGTGTGCACATACAGCATTGGATTCGAGGTAGTACTGTGCACACAGAAGACGACACAGCCGATTGGCTGGCCATTCCTTCGCCCCTGGAAACCTGCAAGCAGCACATCCTGCTGCTGGAAATGAGATCGCAGAGCTGAACCTGCAGCTGCGAGCAGCCCGGGAAAACATCTACAAGCTGGTCAACATGCAGGCGCAGACCGAGAAGGACCGCGACGAGGCCCTGGCCCGTCTGCGTGATAAGGCCGGAGAAGCGGCGCGGTTGCGCCAGAAGGTCAGCGACCTGGAAACAACAGTCCGGAGTAAGGACCAGGCGAACGAGGATCTGCGCCGGCAGTTACCAGAAAGCGCTAGGAGAGCGTCACGCCGAGAATGATAAGGGTAAACAGGTACGTCGCAGCCACTGGTTAAAATCGCGCAGTAGAGAGAAATTCACCAGCTTCACATAACAAAACTCTACTGCACCGAGCCTAAGATTTTATCGCCACCATTTAGCCTAGAGACCTGTTTGTACAACTGGGCATTTCTTGGCGATCTCGTTCTCAATTGCGGCAGGCGTGCTGTGTTCTACCAAATGTTTGAACCTACGCTGCAAGGCAATGCCTGCAACGCTACAGTCCTCAGAGTTGGCAAGCGCGACGGCTGCGCTGTATGCCTGATAACAGGCCTCAGCATCGACTACCTGCTTTTTGCACTGACTGAACAACTGGAATGTCAGGTCCGGATCGGTCACGTAAGTTTGAAATTGCGGGTTGGACCTGAGGCCATTCAGTACCTGAGGAAGCACCAGAAAATTAACTATCACTAGGAGTGACATGGCTGAAATGGTCAGCAATTTGAACGGCATTGTCAGTCTCTCATCGATATGCACAAGCATCATAACCCGCGCATATAGAGTTGCTTCCGTGCGCCGCCTTTCTGAAATGCTAGTCAGGTGCTTTCAATCAGTCACATTTAGGGTTGCCCTAACATAGCTGTCAGTTTTCCGCGACAGCGCTGTAGGCCTGCTCACACGTCACTCCCCTGACCCCGCGTTAATCTCTCGATAGCCCACGCCTTTTACAACAGGATCAAGCATCAGAGAACATCGCCGGTCCGCGACTCGGGATTCCCTCACTGACCGGGGAGTACAGCATCCTCATTGACAGCAACTCCTACCTCAAGGCGATTCAAACCGTTTACAACTGCGGTCTCTTGTCAGATCCGTTTCAAGCGCTTTCATAATTGCGTGCCACGATTCAGCGCATTAGACAACGTGGCGCAGACTACTTGCCCCGGCGCTCGATACCGACTGGTGCCTTATCACTACGCAGGCAGCGCGAGCAGTTCAGTGCCCGACTTAGCCAGGCCTTCACCCGCGGCCAGTACCTGACCATGAAAAAGTGGCGAGCGCCGGCCTGGGCCATTGCTCATCCTTTAGCTCTCACCCCGCTGATACTTCGTGATCGGGGGCTACACATGACTATGACGAGTGCTGCGTCTAAGCTATTGGCCTCTAACTGCGCATCACCACGCGGACCCAAGCAACCCCAGAGGTTTTCTGGCGACAAACAACCATCGCTGGGGCGCCTCAAGCCTCTATGTAGATGAAAGAAGGAAGCTCATGGCTGTTCCAACCTCCAAGACAGAATTGCTTGCGGCCATTACCAAGACGTTCAACAGGCTGATGGACGATCTAGTCGAAGTTGCGCCTGATCGTACGCGCGACACCACAATGACGGGGCATGTCGAAGGTACCACCATGAGTCCAGCCGATCTGGTGGCCTATCTGATTGGATGGAACGAGCTGGTCCTGAAATGGCTAGACCGCGACGACCGGGATGAGTCGGTTGACTATCCAGAGGTCGGCTTCAAGTGGAACCAACTTGGCCTGCTGGCGCAGAAGTTCTACGCAGATTACAGCGCACTCGGGTGGCATGAACTGCTCACCCGCCTGGCAGAAGCGAAGACAAAGCTTGCAGCGACGATAGCGACAAGATCAGAAGAAGAACTCTATGGCGCCGCTTGGTACGGAAAATGGACCAAAGGGCGGATGATCCAGTTCAATACCTCATCTCCTTACGCCAATGCCCGAACCCGCCTTCGCGCGTGGCTGAAGACACAAGCCTGAAACGTGGACACCTACCTACCCAGCCACACTTGATCAACTTTGCACTACCCATCTAGCACCGCCTGGTTGATTAAGCTTTGCCGAGCCTGTTCTTTCTCGCGCTCTTCACGCTCTGCCAGGGCGCGGGCCTGCCTGTCGCCAGCTTGACGGGTGCTCCAGCGCGCTTGCCACTCGGCATCCTTCAGCGCATTGCCGTGGCCGTATGCACTGAACAGCGCCCAGGCTCCAGCGCCTGGGCATTCATGCCCGCACCTTCACGACCAGGCTGGGCAGAGCCACGCCGCCGGCCTACCCGGCAAGGCCGCCCGGGATGATTGATCAGGCTCAGGGCGGCGCATCCAATCGGAAAAGATCACTGGCGCTTTCCAGCAAAGGCGGCACAAAAAATTGTACGTTATTTTTTTCTTGTACAATAATTCGCAAGACTTCTTTTCACAAAATGGTCTGCGGATTTAAAGCTAAGAAGCCCTTGGATCTTTACACGCTCCTCAACTGGATTGCGCTTGATGAATATGACTCGCCGGCTATACCTCGTCCTGGGCGACCAATTATCTTTCGACCTCGCCTCATTGCAGGGGCTTGATAAAGAGAGCGATACGGTGCTCATGGCCGAGGTGATGGAAGAAGCCAGCCATGTTCCACATCATCCGCAAAAAATAACCCTCATTTTCAGTGCTATGCGCCACTTCGCAGAAGCATTGCGACAGCGCGGGATACGAGTTCAATACGTCACCTTGGATGATCCGCAAAGTAGCGGATCGATACCGGATGAGCTACGCCGCTGGCAAGCGTTGATACATCCAGACCAAGTGCACCTGACCGAGTGTGGCGACTGGCGTCTTGAGCAATCAATCAAGAACTGTGGCTTAGCGATCCAGTGGCATCCCGATACTCGCTTTCTCTGCAAACGCAGCGAGTTTTCTGACTGGGCAAAAGGCAAAAAACAGCTGCGCATGGAGTTCTTTTACAGAGAGATGCGCCGCAAGAGTGGGTTACTGCTCAATGGCGACGGCAGCCCGGTCGGCGGCGCCTGGAACTTTGATGCAGAAAATCGCAAGGCCTTGCCCAAGGGGGTCAGGCCCCCTTCGCCAGCCCGTTTCAAGCCAGATGCAATCACTCAGGAGGTGCTTGCGTTGGTGGCCACACACTTCAGCAACCACTATGGCGCTCTCGACACATTCGACTACCCGGTAACCCATGCCGAAGCTCAGGCCCTGTGGGATTACTTCCTCGACTGGGGCCTGGCAGCCTTTGGTGACTATCAAGACGCGATGGCCAGCGACGAGCCCTTTCTGTTTCATGCCCGTATAAGCGCTGCGCTCAATATTGGCCTACTGGATCTTCGCCAGCTTTGCAGCGATGTTGAGTCAGCATACTGGTCGGGCAGCATTGCACTTAATGCTGCCGAAGGTTTTATTCGCCAACTGATCGGCTGGCGGGAATATGTCCGTGGCGTCTACTGGCTGAAGATGCCTGACTATGCCAATGGCAATATGTTCGGCAACACCAGGTCGCTTCCAGAGTTCTACTGGACAGGCGAAACGAAGATGAATTGCATGCGCCAAGCCATCAGCCAAAGCATCGAGCACGCCTACGCTCACCATATCCAACGGCTGATGGTGACCGGTAATTTCGCCCTGCTCGCTGGCATCCTACCGAGCCAAATATGCGAGTGGTATCTGGCGATCTACATGGACGCCTTCGACTGGGTGGAACTGCCCAATACACTGGGCATGGTCATGCACGCCGATGGCGGCTATCTAGGCTCCAAGCCTTACTGTGCGAGTGGCCAGTACATCAAGCGGATGTCTGACTATTGCCGTGACTGCGCTTACAAGGTGAGCGAAAGCACCACTGACGACGCTTGTCCTTTCAACTCGCTCTATTGGCACTTCCTGATGCGTCACGGCGACCGTCTGCGCGGCAATCAACGCATGAGCTTGGTTTATAAAAATCTCGACCGCATGCCTGAATCAAAACAGCAGGCGCTTTGGCAACGTGGCCAGTCATTGCTCACCAAATTAGATGCAGGTGAGTCATTTTGAAAAAGAGTGAGCTTCCGGTCAAAACCTGCGCCACCTGCGGCCTCCCCTTCACCTGGCGGAAGAAATGGACTCGCTGCTGGGGCGAAGTACGCTACTGCTCGGAACGTTGCCGACATAATAAATCGATTGAACGCTGATCTATAAAAAAGGCCTTCATAGGGCCTTTTCGTATTCCAATCAAAGCACTTGGTCAGCCAGGGCTCAACGGGGCCAGATTGTGAATCTTCACTTGGCGGACATTCGAGAGTATCTGCAGTCACTGCTGCTCGGTGATCGACAAGGTAGACCGCAATAATTGCCGCGTTGGCATCACTGATGGCTAAAGCCTGAACCGCCAGGAACTGCCCATCCTGTGAGTCGAGTTCAAGATAAACATCGTCCCCGTAGATCGATCGATACGTCGCCTGGAGGTAGGCGAGGATTTTGCCGTAAGTCGGCGCAGTGATACCGGTTAGCCTTGGCGATATCGCTGTGCAGATCGGCAAGAGTCTTGTTGACGCTCTGGTTCATCGGTAAAACATGGCGCAGGCGGGGGGCGTTACTCATCTGCTAAACCTCACGCCACGACTTGTTGCGTTCAAACCCTTGGAGAAAACGATGCAATCACTACCAGTCTCTCCGTCCATCGTTGGTGAGTCACTTGAGCTGCGCCCCCTGCAAGCTACGGATTTCGAATCACTGTACAGCGTCGCATCCGACCCATTGATCTGGGCTCAGCACCAGAGCAAAACGCGCTACCAAGAGCCTGTATTTCGCGAATGGTTTAACGAAGCACTTACATCAAAGAGTGCACTGATCGTTATCGAACGCGACAGCGGCAAAGTAGTAGGCAGCTCTCGCTACTACGAATACAGCGAGGAAGGGCGTGAGGTTGCTATCGGGTACACATTTTTATCTCGCGAGAAATGGGGAGGCAACGCTAATAGGGAGCTAAAGCGCCTGATGTTAAAGCACGCATTTCAGTGGGTCGATACCGTTTGGTTCCACGTCGCGGGTCAAAACATTCGCTCACAGCGAGCAATGGAAAAGATTGGCGGGGAGCTCTCACACAAATTAATAAAACCGCTAACTGAAGGCTCGCAAGAGAACTACTTTTACAAAGTTGAGCGCGCAACATTCGAGGACCGGCATTCGATTATTAACTCATGACCCAGTCCAATCTCACGCCACGATTTGGCATACGCTGAAAACGTGGCGCGGATTACTTATTCCGTCGCTCAACACTGTCGAGCGCTTTGTCACAGCGCTGACAGTGCTCGCAGTCCGCCGTCGCGGGCCTTCCCGCTCAAGCAGCTCCTGCTCGAACAGGGTCACCTCGTAACGCAGCGTTTCATCGTTGCGAAAGATCTCGAACAGCATACGTTTATCGCTCTCCCAGCACTCAAGCCCAAGGCCGTCATGGCCTTTTATGGCGCTTGAAGCACAGTAAAACTTGTACTCGATTCCGTGCACGCACACGCGGCACCTCCACTGATTGAAGGCTCAACGATACCTCGCCTCGAAATCCACTAGATCATCAGGGTTCGTCGTTCCGCTTTCAGCAAAGGCCGGAGCCCTCGGTTCACTCGCCCGATCAAAATAATAATAATTACTATTACGGGTTTTCCATTTTGGTTCGGAAGTACTAGTGAAGACCTTCACTACTCTGCGAATCGCAAGGAACCCAGTATGTCGGAACGCTGCAAGCCACTGCGCGCCTGCCCATCACCACGGCAGGTCTCAGCCTATTTTGAATTCAATCGAACGTTCACCGCCGCACACATCGCACTGCTACTGAGCCTGAGCGGCGCGTCCATGACCGTGGCTGCAGCGCCACCCGCCGAACTGGCTGAACAGCAAGAAGAACATCGAAAGAGTACTGGCAGCGGCAGCCTGGAGTTATCCGAAACAATGGTCGAAGGCCGCATGGATGCCCCTGGAGAACTGCCGCCGGCCTACGCCGGTGGCCAGGTTGCCTCAGGCGGGCGCGTCGGGCTGCTGGGTAACAAGGACTTCATGGAGACGCCTTTCAGCACCATCAGCTACACCGAAAAGTTCATCGAGGATACTCAGGCCCAGAACATCACCGACGTGATCGCCAAGACCGATCCCGCGGTATTCAGCAACGGGCTGAAAGGCACCTTCAGCGAGAATTACTCAATCCGCGGTTTCGCCTCCAGCATCAGCGACGTGGCTGTCGGCGGCCTGTACGGCGTTGCCCCCTTCTATCGGATCTCACCCGAAATGTACGAGCGCATAGAAGTGCTCAAGGGCCCATCGGCCTTGCTCAACGGCATGCCGCCCGGCGGCTCGGTTGGCGGCAGTATCAACCTGGTGCCCAAGCGCGCAGGTGCCGAGCCGCTGACACGGGTGACCACAAACTACATGTCTGATGCGCAGTTTGGCGGGCACCTCGACGTTGGCCGGCGCTTTGGCGAAGAGCAGCAATTGGGCGTACGTTTCAACAGCGTCTACCGGGATGGCGACACGGCGACCGATCACCAGCAGATGAAAGCCCAGCTCAACTCCCTCGGCCTGGACTGGCGTGGCGAGCGCGCGCGCTTGTCCGCCGATCTTTACCAGAGCGAAGACCGAGTCAAAGGCCAGAACCGCGGCATCAGTCTGGCTCCGGGCGTCCCCGTCCCCAAGCCACCTAAATCCGACACCCTGCTCAACCCAAGCTGGGGCTACGTCGATACCAAGGATAAGGGGGCGATCGTACGCGGCGAATACGACCTTAGCGACAACGTCATGGCTTACGCTGCGGCGGGCACCAGCAAGACCGACTATGCCTACAACGGCGTCATGTCCGCCCAGGTACTGAATACTGCCGGCGACCTGCAGAGCACCATGGGCCAGTTGAAGATCGACTTGGAGAAAACCTCGGGCGAAACCGGCTTGAAGGGCAAGCTGGACACCTTCGGCATTGGCCACCAATGGTCGATCAACGCCACGCACTATTCCGACAAGGAAAAGGACTACGGCCGTCGATCCGTCCCCGGCGCGAACTGGCTCACCAATATCTACCATCCCGTGTGGGGCCCAGAGGCCGCAGAGAGCTGGCCAGCAGTGCTGCACACCGAAACGCGCCTGACCAGCTACGGCCTAGCCGACACCTTGTCGTTTTTCGAGGACCGGCTGCAACTCACCCTGGGCGTTCGTCGCCAGCAAGTACTGACCGACTCCTTCAGTGTCACCACGGGGCGACGCAGCTCCCGCTATGACGAAAGCGCTACAACCCCCGCCGCGGCGGTGCTGGTCAAGGTGACTGACGACGTATCGCTGTATGCCAACTACATCGAAGGGCTGAGCAAGGGCGTCAGCGCACCATTGACAGCGGCAAACGCCGGCGATGTGTTCGCGCCCTACAAGTCCAAGCAGAAAGAGGTCGGGGTCAAGGTCGATCTTGGCGATTTCTCCCATACCCTGAGCCTGTATCAGATCGAGCGCCCCAGCAGCTACACGGACCCGGTCACGAATGTGTTCTCCTTTGGCGGCGAACAGCGCAACCGTGGCGTTGAGTGGAGCTTCTTCGGCTCGCCAATGACCGACGTGCGTCTCATGGGCGGCATCGCCCGTCTCGACCCCAAACTCACCAAGACCGCAGGGGGCGTCAATGAAGGCAAGACAGCCACCGGGCAACCGAAGCTGCAAGGCAAGGTCGGGGTCGAATGGGACACGCCGGTCGTGCAAGGCTTGACCTTGACCGCCAATGCGACTGCCGTGTCGAAGCAGTACATCAGCGCCGACAACTCGCTATCGCTGCCGGGTTACACCATCTATGACATGGGCGCGCGCTACACAACCCAGGTCGCATCCCAGCCACTGACCTTGCGCGGCACGGTGAACAACGTGACCAACAAGGCTTACTGGGGGATGCCATTGCTGACCAGTCTGGGGTTGGGAGCACCGCGTACTGTGCAGCTTTCCGCTACTGTAGATTTCTAGCCTGAAGAGAGTTCCTCCTACACCTCTCGGTCGCAGGGACGAGGATCGATTCTTGCCAGTGGTACGTGGCAGAAATCGATTCTGCGAGAGGATCAAGGCGGATGAGCAGCCATGCAACGCCGCACTGGCCAAGACTGTCTGCTGGGCCTTTTCATTTCCCTACCAGCGACCTAGTGCGGAGAAGGCGCGCCCTGAAAAGCGGTGTAGGGCAAGAATAACGTGTCGGCAACAACGCTGAATGGCAGATCAATCACTGCCAGCGGCACCAGCGCCAAAAGGGCACCGGCACTTTCGTCCGATACCGCTTTGATCAGCTCGATATCAGTGAAACTTCCACAATAGGGATGCGCCCCACAACCGGGGCGATCCCCGAAGGTTTCAGCAAAAGTCGAACAACCACCCAGTAGCATAACCATCGCCGCCGCTATCAAGACCCGCATGTCGATCCCTCTTTGGGTTTGGCGGGACTGTAGCATTGGGGACCAGTGCAAAAAAACCGGCGCATAGGCTGGGATCTTCCGATCCTGATCAACCTTGCGCCGGCAGCGGCGAAGGAATCCACCCGCTACAACGCTATGTCACGGCCAGAAGCAGTCGTGAGAAAAAGTGCTCGCGACAATTTGAAAGGTTTGTCGTGACGGGTGTTGAGAGGCTATCGCCCCGGCACAAACTGCCCGGGATCGGGAAATCGCCACCGTTCTCATGAATGATGATCCCGAGCATCACCCGGCTCAGGGCCGCATGGCTCCTGATATCGATCACTTCATTCGGCTTCACGCCCAGCCGCTGGATTACCCTGAACATCCTGATTATTCCTAGTTCCAGCACGCCCCTATTAATAGGGACAAGAACAAATCCCAATTCGAAACTATATATATAGCAAAAATAAGCTTGCTATAGTCCTAGTAGTCAGCGCGCAGCAACAGCCAATCAAATTCAATGTAACAAAGGACTGACCCTGCCGGCATGGATGCTTGTTTCTGCTGTCGCACTTCCTCTGCTACACCTATGGCGATTGCTGCAGCGGACCTCAAGAAAGCCATGGCATCACGAAAACAAACAGAATATTAAGCGACATTGACTGGCGTGCCATACGACTGAAATGTCGCCTAATAGTAGTTAAGGGGCAACATGAAACAAGGCCACACATTTGTTTCATACGTTTACAACAGCCTCTGATTAGCACCTGCTAAACAACAAGCAATACATCCACCACCAAAGGGTGGAGCCCGAAGCATTTCAATTTGACATCTTTTACCGTAACAGGAGACGACTATGAGACAGGTCCAGAAAATCACCGTTAACAACAAAGGCGGCTACGTATTCAATTTCTCGGTCCAATGGCTGGGCAGCGACGGCCGCTGGGTGACCTCCGAGTGGAATAGCGGCAACTTCCCTGTGGCAACTTCGCGGACGACTCCTGACCTGAACACCATCGGTGTCCCGGCCAATGCGCTGGCGGTGACGGTCTACGGGCACGCGGTGGCTGGGACTTCCGGCCAGGGAACGCCGTTTCTCGCCTTCGCCGCAAACGGTCAGATCGCTACATATGACGCAGTCGGGACTACGTTCATTGGCTTTGCAATCAACTTGATCGAGTAGATCGAAAGCTTCTCCCGATGATGCCTGGCGTCAACTTTCCAATGAACCATCGTTGGGGGGTTGGCGTCAGTGCACATCACTCAAAGACCGTCTATTTTAAGTTGCAAGAACTTATCTGGAAACCTCAATGAGAAAAGTCGAGCGAATTGGCTGCCTTAACAACGGCATCTTTATCATGAACTTTTCGATTCAATGGTTTGATTCGAAGGGAAGCTGGCGCACTTCCGCCTGGAATAGCGGCAACTTCAACAACGGCCTGTACAAGGTGAGCCCTGCACTTTCATCGATCGGGGTCCCGGCGGATGCAATTGGGGTAGCGCCTTACGTTTCCGCAGTTCTGGGAAACAGTAACCAAGGAACCCCCTTAGTTCAGTCGGCGAATAACGGCAAGCTGGCGGCCTATGAAGTCACGGGGACGACCTTGCACTTCACAGTCCAACCTCTGCCGTGGAGGAACTGGGCTCAGAACATCGTCCATACAATGACGATCGATGGTGAATATTACTTCTCGCCGACGAACCTTGTTGAACTTCAAGACATCGTCAGTCAAGCGCCCAAGGCTGGCGCAACAGTGCGTGTTTCCGGCCAGCGGCATGCACAACCGGCACTGGTCGCCGAAGACCATCGCATCGCCCCGAACCCTAGCCGCTGGCTCATCGATCTCTCCTGCTACAAGGACTTGGGTTCCGGCGGCAATCAGTCCATCGTGTTGCATCCCTCGGGAACCAAGGTCACGGTGAATACCGGCGTGCGCGAGGACGAACTGGATGCGTTCCTGACCACCCATGACTTGATGCTCAAGACCGTGACCGCCGGCGGTTTCTTCAGCCTTGGCGGGATGACGGCGGTTGACGTGCATGGTGCGACCATCAACGCGCCGATCTTCGCGGAAACGGTCTCGGCGTTCAGCATCATGGGGGCGGATGGCCAGGTGAAGACCATCGACAGAGAGACGCCGACAGTGGATGGTTGGTCGCCTTTACAGTTCGCACGCGTCTCTCTCGGTGCCCTGGGGGTCGTCACCTCGGTCACCGTGGAGGTGATGCCACGCCCCTGGGCCACGACGTTGAAGTCAGGCAAGGACGCAAAGATCACTTGTAACGATGAGCAAACGTTCATCGCCCGGTTCAAGACGCAACTCGCGAACCATGATCGCGTTGAGTCCTTCGTCAACCCGTACACCAACGACTTTCTGATCTTGTGGTGGGACGTGGTCTCGTCCCCAGCGACGAACATTCCAAACTTGAGGAGCAACGTGCCGAGTGCGTGCGCCCTGGCGGAAGAGAATGTCTTCGGCGCGCCCTATCTGATACCGATGGAGCCGATTCTCGAGCCGCCCCTCATTGCGGCTCAGTATGCGGGAGTCAAAACCGCGGCCAGCGCGATCATTGATGCCGGATACCTCACGATCGAAACACTCTTCGATCAGGCCGCGGCGGTCTACTCCGACTTGTGGCTGACCAAGGCTTCGCGCGTGATCTTCATGTCTTACTTTATCGAACTCCCGGTTCTCGATGACGCAGGGCTCGGCAAGGCCTGGCAGGGCCTTGACGCGGTAATGGCGCGCCTCAAGAGCTCCAGCGACTTCCTGCTGGTTGCTCCGATGGAGTTCCGCTTCGTCCGTGGCGGCGACAGCGCATTGGCTGGGACGTACACCGAAACCCCCAATGCGACCTTCGTCAATCTGGACCTTATCGGCTACGTGCCGGCCGTCGCGGCGTCTGAGTACCCCAATCGCTTACTGCGTTTCTTCGCCGACATCGAGCGGGCCTGGGTGGCCTTGGGAGGCATGCCGCACACCGGCAAGATGTTCGGCTTCTACGACCCGAGTCGACCGGCTGGAACGTTTTCGCCACCGTTCAACCCGGCGTTCATCAAGGACCTGGCGCAGCGTCGCAGTGCAAGAACCCAAGCCTTCGAGTCCTACCGTAGAACCTGCGATCCGCAGGGCGTTTTCCACAACAGTTTCGTAGCGGCACTGCTGGGCGAGACAACTCGATAGAACATCCCTGCCAGGGCGACACGCACAGGGTGTGTATTGAAAAGATCATGGCGTTCGAGTCTCTAAACCCTCGCCAAACCTCAACGAGAAAGCCCTGATGAGTCGGGGCTTTCTTGTGTCTGGGATTTGATAGCGGTCGCGCATTATCCAGAGCGTTTTCGCATTTTTCCACCTTGTGCCTGAGTCGAAAGCTGATCGCCTCAAATCGCGCAGCGCCCACGCCTCAATCACTGTTTGCGCACCAGCTTTTTGCCGTCCCCACCTCAAGCGCACCTGCACGGCGTCGATAACCTGAGGATCTGAAGGAGAACCCCATCGTGTTAATCACCTCTGCAACCCATCCCCAGGCAACAGTCCCTGAGCCCTCTAGCGCCATCAGGATCGAGACGGCTGAAACCCCAGTCGCTGCCGATCAAGGCGAACCAGGCAGCGGTATCAAAGTCACGCTGTCCCCTGAAGGAACAGCCAAAGCTTCAGCTGAAAAAGATAAAAACGCGGATATTGATGCCAGCAATCTGCCGGATGGCATAAAGAAAATCCTCAAAGTCATCCGCGAGATACAGGAAAAAATCCAAAAGAAAATGGAAGAGCTGGACGCGATCAGGAACGATCAATCGCTGAGCGACAAAGACCGTGACGCAAAGACGCAAGGCATCATGGGCGAGTTGGGAGTCCTGACCAGCCAACTGTCCTCCAGCACCAATAACCTGCACCGGGCAGAGAACGAAATGAAGCTGTCCACGGCGCAGAAGAAGCTCTCCAGTTACCTTTCAGCCCCTAAGAACTGAGGCCCTGGGAGCAATGGCCGCCCTTTCCCATCAGACAATGGATGTGCAACCGGCCCCGGCAACTTGATTGCCCCTTGACTGGCTCCCTGACCGACAGGACTGAAAGCCACCTGCGGACCGCTCGCGAGATTGCTCCAGGCAAAAGAAAACCGGCGATTGCTCGCCGGTTTTTTTCTGCTGATCTTCAGGCGGGCAACGTCACGAAGAATCGCAACCCTGCCCGCCCGCGAATCAATGCGCCGCGTTCAGGGTCAGGCGCATCTGGCGGTTCACATCCTTGTACAGCAGGTAGCGGAAGCGACCCGGGCCACCGGAGTAGCAAGCCTGCGGACAGAAGGCCCGCAGCCACATGAAGTCACCGGCCTCGACCTCGACCCAGTCCTGGTTCAGGCGGTACACCGCCTTGCCTTCCAGCACATAGAGGCCGTGTTCCATGACGTGGGTTTCGGCAAAGGGAATCACGCCGCCCGGCTCGAAGTTGACGATGTTGACGTGCATGTCATGGCGCATGTCGCTCATGTCGACGAAGCGCGTGGTGCTCCAGCGACCCTCGGTGTTGGGCATCACCCGCGGCTCGATTTCCTGCTCGTTGGTGACGAAGGCGTCCGGGTATGGCACGCCGTCGACTTTCTGGTAGTGCTTGCGGATCCAATGGAAACGCGCCTCGGTGCCACTGGTGTTACGCAGCTTCCAGTCGGCGGCCGGCGGAATGAACGCGTAGCCACCCGGCTTGAGGACGTGGACCTGGCCTTGCAGGGTCAGGTTCAGTTCACCTTCGACGACGAACAGTACCGCTTCGGCGTTCGGGTCCTGTTCGGGTTTGTCGCTGCCACCATTGGCGCCGACTTCAACGATGTACTGCGAGAAGGTTTCGGCGAAACCGGACAGCGGGCGGGCCAGGACCCACATGCGCATATTGTCCCAGTGCGGCAAGTGGCTAGTGACGATGTCACGCATCACGCCCTTGGGAATCACCGCGTAGGCTTCGGTGAACATCGCGCGGTCGGTGAGCATCTCGGTCTGGGCCGGGTGCCCGCCGTGCGGCGCGTAATAAGTGGTTTTCGACATGCAGACTCTCCTCATTGTTGTTTTGTTGCCCGGCGTGGAAACGGCACCAGGGTGAACAAAGCGGCAGGTCGACGCGCCGTGGCTCAGGTGCGGACCGCTGATGACGACAACGATATCCAGCCGTGCATTCATGCACAAATTAAATGTTGGAATCCGTATTATTCACTTATCGAATGCCAGACTTCTTCAGCCCCTGGTCTCCTGCGCCAGCACCTGTGACAGCACTTGCGCCAACGCCTTGACCATAGGATCTGCCTGCGGACGATGCAGCAGCGCCACTTCGAAGGCATCCACAGACGGCAGCACGGTATTTTTCGGCAACACCCGATGATCCGCGGTCACGGCCCGCAGCGGTAGAAGGCCGATGCCCATGCCGTCGGCAATCGCCGATTGCAGGCTGCTGAGGCTGGAGCTGGTGAAGCTGATGTGCCAGCGCCGGCCGATGGACTCCAGGGCGTTGATCATCTCGTCGCGGTACACGCCTCTTGGCGGAAAGGTCACGATGGGCAACGGATCGAGGTCGATGCAGGGGTTCTTTGCACTGTCCACCCAGCAGGTTTTTTCCGGCCAGCAGAGCAGCGCTTCGCGGCTGTTCTGGCGCTGCTTGAGCAACACCAGATCGAGCTCGCCACGATCATAGCTGGCGCTCAGGTCGCGGCTCATGCCGCTGCTGACCTCCAGCTTGACCTGGGGGTAACGCCGGTTGAAGGCCGCCAGTTGCGCGGTGGTACGCCCAGCGGCGAAGTCGTCCGGGACGCCAATACGCACGGTCAGGGCGACCATGGCGCCAGACAGGGCCTCGGCCATTTCATCGTTCAGCGCCAGCAGGCGCCGGGCGTAGCCCAACAGTGTTTCGCCGGCATCGGTGGGCAGCACATCGCGGTTGCCGCGCTCCAGCAAGCGGTGCCCGGCCATGTCTTCGAGGCGGCGGATCTTCTGGCTGATGGTCGACTGGGTCGAGTGCAGGCGGCTCGCGGCAGTGGTGAAACTGCCGCAATCAGCCACCGTGACAATCGCCCGCAACAGGTCGAGGTCGAACAAGCGATTATTGGATTTTTCACTGTCGCTCATGAGGTTATCTATTTTCTGAATGCGTATGCGCTTTCTACCGGTTCTTGCCCTGGGTGACAAACACCCCTTGCCGGGCCACCGCCTGCCGTGCTCAAAAGCCCGAATGAAAACCGTTCTTTCGAAAAACGGAGCAGGTCCACCGCACACTCATTCTCTAGATTCGACGACTCCGAGCTGACTCGATAGCTGCACCTGCGTGCACACTCTGGACTGTAGTAGGCGGTGCTGACGGATAACCACCAGCTCCTCCCGGTCGAACCGTCGACTCAGCCCTTGTTCTTGTTTTTCGCCCCACCCTGGCGGGCCTTGAAGCGTGGATTGGATTTGCAGATCACGTAGATCCGCCCACGACGCTTGACGATCTGACAGTCGCGGTGACGGTTTTTGGCTTCTTTGAGGGACGACAAGACTTTCATGGGGGATTACTCCTGGAAGGGATCTGACAATGTAATAACATATCATAATCACCAATAGGAATAATTATCAACTGCAGGCCAATGCGGCCTGACTCCTTGTCCTGAGGGCGGCATAGTCGTCTTGAAACTAAAGGTCGTCGAAAAGCAGTCGCTACCTTTAATTCAACCTCCCACTGAAGGATGCAGTGCCATGGAAATCAATAATCGCCCTTTGCCCCCACTGACCAGCGGCGGCACCCGCCCCCCCATCAC